>JBDSGA010000196.1:0-4717 GCA_039919235.1 Thermomonas sp.
GTCCCAGGCTGTAACGCTCGATCTGGGTCGCGTGCGCGCGCGACTTCACAGTCTCTGGCCGTGCCTGCAGGATGTAGAGCTTGCCGCTGACGCCGTCCTTGCCCCATTCGATGTCCATGGGGCGGTCATAATGCTGCTCGATGACCAGCGCCTGCTTCGACAGTTCCTGCACGTCGGCATCACTGAGCGAAAACCTGCCACGCAGCTCGACAGGTGTGTCTTCGATCCGCACGCGCTCGCCTGGCGCATCGGAATACACCATTCGCAACTGCTTGCTGCCAAGCGAGCGGCGCAGGATCGCGGGCTTGCCGACTTTGAGCGTGGGTTTGTAGACGTAGAACTCGTCCGGGTTGACCGCGCCCTGCACGATCATTTCGCCCAGGCCATAGCTGGCGGTGACGAAGACCACGTCGCGGAAGCCCGATTCTGTGTCGAGCGTGAACAGCACGCCGGAAACGCCGCAGTCCGAGCGCACCATCAGTTGCACGCCGGCGGACAGGAACACGTCCTCGTGGGCAAAACCGTGGTGTACGCGATAGGCGATCGCGCGGTCGTTGTAGAGGCTCGCGAAGACTTCCTTGACCTTGCGCACCACGTCATCGGCGCCGGTGACATTGAGGAAGGTTTCCTGCTGGCCGGCAAAACTGGCATCCGGCAGGTCTTCGGCGGTGGCCGAGGAACGTACCGCGACGGCCACATCGCCTCCACCATTTTCCGCACACAATTTGACGTAGGCGCTGCGGATGTCGGCATCAAGCTCGGGCTGCAGCGGTGCATCCATCACCCAGCCGCGGATGAGTCCACCGGCGGCGGTCAGTGCCGCCACGTCCTCGACATCCACGGTGGCCAGCTTGTCGTAGATGCGCGCATGCAGGGCGTTGTGGGCGATGAAGGCCTGGAACGCATCCGCAGTGGTGGCGAAACCTCCCGGCACAGACACGCCAAGACCCGACAATTCGCCGATCATTTCGCCCAGTGAGGAATTCTTGCCGCCCACTTGGGCGAGGTCGGACAGGCGGAGGTCGTGCAGCCACAGGACGTTATTGGTCAAGGCGGGGGCGCTCAAGGCAGGCTCCGTGTGTGGGGATGGCGACGCGGTCGCGTCGAAACCGCTATTTTACAACGGCCACCCACCAAGACCGGCCCCGAATTCACGATGACCGACATTCGCCCCGTGTTCTACGTCTCCGATGGCACCGGCATTACCGCGGAAACCATTGGCCATAGCTTGTTGACCCAGTTCACCGGCAGCCGCTTCAAGACCGACCGGCTGCCCTTCGTGGATACGCCTGACAAGGCGCGCGAAGCCGCCCGGCGAATCCGTGCCGCTGGCCTTGCGGCCGGGACGCGGCCAATCGTGGTCAATTCCGGCGTGGACAGCGAACTCAATGCGTTGCTGGCCGACAGTGGCGCGCTGATGCTGGACGTCTTCGCGCCGTTCATCGAGCCGCTTGAACAGGAACTCGGCGCCATGCGCCAGACTAAAGTCGGGCAGGCGCATGGCATCGTCGACTTCGATGCGTATCACCGGCGCATCAACGCGATGAATTACGCACTGACCCACGATGATGGCATGAACATCGATTACGCCGAAGCCGACCTGATCCTGGTGGCGGTGTCGCGTGCGGGCAAGACTCCGACTTGCGTCTATCTGGCGTTGCACCACGGCGTGCGCGCCGCGAATTATCCGTTGACCGAAGAAGACCTCGAAGCCGAACGCCTGCCGGCGAAGCTGCGCGCGTATAGGAACAAATTGTTCGGCCTCACCATCGACCCGGTTCGGCTGCAGCAGATCCGCCAGGAGCGCCGGCCCAATTCCAAGTATTCGCAACTGGACACCTGCAAGCGCGAAGTGGTGCAAGCCGAAGCAATGATGCGGCGCGAAGGAATTGAGTTGCTGAGTACGACCAATGCGTCCATCGAGGAAATTTCGAGCCGCGTGCTTGAGCACCTCGGTATCAACCGAGGGATGTACTGAGCGAAGCCACGGCGCCGAGGGATTGCCGCGTCACGACGTGTGATGTCCGGAGTACGATGCTATTAGCCTGATCAGGCTTGTTCGTGCCTCGTGATTCCGGCGACAGGGACAGGGCACTCACTCACACCATCACCGGGAGACACAGATGCAGCATCGCAAGTTGGCTTGGTTGATCTCCGTGGCAATCGGCTGCAGCAGTCTGGCGCAGGCCGCGACACCGGCAGCCGGCAAGACTGATGCAGTCTTGGCCGCGCGCGTTGCCAAAGTGCTCGCCGAAACCCCATTGATCGATGGACACAACGATCTGCCGTGGGAATTGCGCGCACGTGGCGCTGTCGACTTGCGTGTCGACCATTCGAAACAAGACAAAGCCAAGCCCGGCCAAACGCCGCTGATGACCGATATCCCGCGCATGCGCGAAGGTGGTATGGGTGGTCAGTTCTGGTCGGTCTGGATCCCCGCATCAACCACCGGCCCGGCTGCCGTACAGATGACGATGGAAGAAATCGACATCGTCCGCATGATGGTTGCCAAATATCCCGAAGCCTTCGAAATGGCCTACACGGCGGACGACATCGAGCGCATCCATCGCGATGGCCGCATTGCTTCGTTGATCGGAATTGAAGGCGGGCACCAGATCAACGACTCGATGGCAGTGCTGCGTCAGATGTACGTCGTGGGTGCGCGCTACATGACGCTCACGCATACGCTCAATACGGATTGGGCGGACTCGGCGACCGCAGATCCTGAGCACCACGGCCTGACCCCGTTCGGCAAGGCGATCGTTGGCGAGATGAACCGGCTCGGCATGCTGGTCGACCTCAGCCATGTCTCGCCCGAGACCATGCGCCAGGCGATTGCCACCAGCGCCGCGCCGGTGATGTTCTCCCATTCCAGCGCACGCGCACTGATCGACCACCCGCGTGACGTGCCGGATGACGTGTTGCAGCTGGTCGCAAAAAACCACGGCATCGTGATGGTGAATTTCTATCCAGGTTACGTCTCGGCGGCGAGCGCACGCTGGGATGCAGACCGCGCCGCAGAAAAGGCCCGTTTCAATGCGCCGCCCTATGGCGGGCTGTACATCGGCCAGCCGGAACGCGCCAAGGCGGCCATGGCCGAATGGGAAAAACAGCATCCCGCACCAACGGTAACGCTGGGCATGGCCGCCGACCATTTCGATCACATTCGCAAGGTGGCGGGCGTGGAGAGTGTCGGGATTGGTTCGGATTTCGATGGCATCCCGACCACGCCGGAAGGCCTGAATGCCGTCGACAAATACCCGGCGCTCTTGATCGAACTGGCGCGGCGTGGTTGGACCGATGCGGAACTCGCCGCCGTTGCCGGTGGCAACATGCTGCGGGTCATGCGTGATGCAGAGGCCGTAGCCAAGCGCTTGCAGGCGACCGAGCAGCCGTCCACGCTCACGATCGATGGCAAGCCGCTGGCAGCCGACGGATAGCCCGCCCCGCATGCGAATACGCCAAAGAGTCCTCGCGGATGAACACTCACGCTAGGCGCGAAAAATTGATACGTCAATGCTGCCGCTGATCCCGTTCCGCGTGTAGGATCAAGCCATGAGTGCCGCACTTGCCCGCCGTATCGCACTGCCGAGCATCAGCCGTTTTGCCTGGCTTATGGGGCTTTATGCGGAGAACCACACGCGATTGCAGCGGCTATTCGAACCTGCGGATCTGGTATGCGGTGCGTACCTGTCCAGCATTGGCGATGGACTGGATCTGCAGCTCGAGGTGCTTGAGCGACACGCCTATACCGTCGAGTTACGGATGAGCTACGGATTGGTCGATCCGCAGACCGGCTTGCGCGATCCATCGGCCAGCCTGCGCCTGTATCGGGATGCTCGCCAGGTCGAAGCCACCCACTGCTATGCCGGGCGCCGTTGGCAGGACGTCATCGGCATGTATCCGCCGCCAAAAAAGATTCTCGACCATCGCTTGCGGATGAATACTTTCCTCGGCAAGTGGCTGGAATACCTGGCGGAGCAGGGGCATGGCGTGGCGACATTGCACCCGACTGACGCGCTGCAAGCTAGCGGTTGAGCGGTCACCCCGCATACCTGCTGCGATCCGTTTCCTGTCTTACCCCAGTTGTTCGCCAACCGCTTCCAGAAACGAAAAAGGCCACCCGAAGGTGGCCTGATCCGCTGGATTTTGCTGGCGTCCCCAGGGGGATTCGAACCCCCGTGTCCACCGTGAAAGGGTGGTGTCCTAGGCCTCTAGACGATGGGGACGAGGCGCAAACATCCTTGCAGCATCCCAGCAATTGGTGGAGCCAGACGGGATCGAACCGTCGACCTCCTGCATGCCATGCAGGCGCTCTCCCAGCTGAGCTATGGCCCCAAGATCTGGAGCCGCGCATGATAACGGGTGGCACAAATAAGCGTCAAGCGTTACCTATATTGACACTCCAAAAATCCATGACATGGAACTGGGCGATAACCTACCCAGCAATGCGTTTTGCGCCGATGGGGATTTGAAACGAAGCGTGGAATCCTGACGCTCAGTCCACCGTCGGTACGACTCCATGAAATCGCTGTACATCTTGTTTATTCCGCTGATCTTGCTTGCCTGCGGTGCCCATGGCGAAGTGCTCTACAAGTGTGTATCCGGCACTGGCAACGTGTCCTGGCAATCTGGAGCCTGCCAGCGTGGTACGCGCACCATGCGCAGCCTGGCGTACGAACCAGAAATTGAAACTCCGATTTCGACGCCGTTGATT
>JBDSGA010000197.1:0-4828 GCA_039919235.1 Thermomonas sp.
CCAGCGAAAAATGCGTCGCCACATTGTCGAGCGCATGCGTGGCAACGCGTTCCCACAACCCGGCATTGGCATCCAGTCGCAACACGGCCCGCGCGAAGTCCTCGGCAGTATCGGCCACCAGCACATCGACACCATCACTCAGGTGCATGCCTTCCACCGCAGGCGAGGTCGCCACCACGGGTAGGCCATGCGCCATCGCCTGATTGATCTTGCCCTTGACCCCCGCGCCATAACGCAGCGGCGCGACCGAGACACGGCAATCATCCAGCCACGGTTGCAGGTCGGGCACATGACCGTGGATTTCGATGCCGGCCTGGGAGCCGAGCGCATGGATCTCCGCGGGCACGTCGCCGCCGACGCAATGGAAGCGCACGTCGGGTTGTGCTGCGCGAATCAGTGGGAATACCGAGCGCACGAACCACAACACCGCATCGACATTCGGCGGATGGCGGAAGCCGCCGACGAACAGCAGGTCGCGTCGTTGAGCCCAGCCCGGGCCGTGGCCTGCAACCTGATGCAGGTTCGAAAGGATGCGCACGTCGGCATTCGGTGCATCGATGCGAAGCAGGTCGCGCTCGACGCTGCTCACGACCAAGGTGGTATCGGCCGCAGCGATCAATTCCAGTTCCAGTTCGCGCGTGCGCAGTGCGGCACGCAAAGCGCCTGCATCACCAGACAATTCGGCGGCGCGGCGTTCGCGCAAGTAATGCAGGTCGATGGTGTCGAACAGGATGCGTGCGCGGAGCGCATACCGACGCAGCAGCGGCATGAATTCGCGAGCCACGTAATGCCGGCAGACCAGCACGGTATCGAAGCGCGGGCCATGCTCGCGTAGCCAGACCGGGATCCGCGCGGCATGCGGTGCGTGCCAGCATTCGACACCGAGTTGCTGCAATGCCTGTGTGTACTGTCCATCGGCGGTGCGGTTTGCCGGCAGGAATACGACATGCGCACCGTCGGCGATCAGCATCCGCATCAGATTGATCAGTCGTAGTGAAGCGGAATCGCGGTCGGGTTGGGGGGGTCGGTCATCGATGATGAGTACCTGCGGCTGGCGACGATGCAGCAACGCCGGCGTCGGGATGCTGCCGGGTGAAAGCTGCGCCGCCAACGCATCGCCCCACTTGGCGGCGAACACATGTTGGTTGCGAACCTGCGCGGCTTTAGTGCCACTCGACGGATCTGTGCCGGCGGTGGTGCCTTCGTCGTGCACCACCACAGCTTCCGGCTGATACAGCACGCGTCGCCCCGCTGCGCGCACCGCGAACGCGAGATCGGTGTCTTCGTAATACGCGGGCGTGTATCGCACGTCGAACCCGCCCAGTTGCTGGAACAATGCGCGCGGAATCGCGATCGCCGCGCCACTCAGGTAATCGGCATCGCGCAGATAGTCGAATCGACAATCGGCCGAGTCTTCATGGCGCCCGTAATTCCACGCCGAACCATCGGCAAATACCACGCCGCCGGCTTCTTGCAGGCGACCATCGGGATAGACCAGTTTCGCCCCGACAAGGCCTGAATCGGCATGCTCATCGAACGTGCGCAGCAACGCGTCCAGCCAGCCGGATTGCGGCACCGTGTCGTTGTTGAGGAAGAGCAAGTATTCGCCGTGCGCGAGTGCGGCGCCGTCGTTACTAGCTGCGATGAATCCGCCGTTGATATCGCGCGCATGCAAGCGCAGGCCGTCGATCTGCGATAGCTGCGCAAGTGAATCATCGGGCGACGCATCGTCCACCACGATCACTTCGATCGCAGCGGTGGGCGGGTGCGCGGCGATCGCGCGCAGGCAGGCCAACGTGTGAGCGAACGCGCCATGCACGGGAATCACGATGCTCGCCAACGGGGCATCGCTGGTCGGCAGGGCGAAGGGCGCGAAAGGACTTGTGGCGGGCGAGTACAGCGCGTGCGTAGTAACTGCGCTGCGCCGGAACTGCAATTTCAGGCGCTGCCAGCTGGCCCCAAAACCACGGTTGCGCAGGCTGGCCCAACCGCGCCGCCACAAGCCCAATGCACGCGCGGTCCAGAAGCGCGCTTCAACAGGAATCGGCATGCGGCGGAACTCCGGCTGAAGGACGCGGCAACTACCTACGGTGCCTCGCGCAAAGGCTGCGCTAGACTCGCCGTAATCACGATTGCCATATTGTCGCATCCCGCGACGTGGCTGCCAGCGCCGAGCCCATGCCCCGAATCCAAGACGACCAAGACCTGCACGATGACGATGACGACTCTGGTGATGTCGGCGGTGGTGGAGGCTCAGGCTGGCGCAGCCGCCTGCTGACGTGGGGGCTCGCGGGCGCCGCGCTGCTGCTGGGCTTCTTGATTCCGTACATGGCCTATCTGAACCATCAAGTCGGCGAGCGCTTCGGCAAATTGCGCTGGCAGGTGCCGACCCGCGTGTATGCGCGCCCACTGATGCTGCGCCAGGGGCTGGCGCTGGATGCGCAAACCCTCAAGACCGAACTGGACGCCGCCTCCTACCGCGAAGGCGACGGCAAGCGCGCCGGAACGTATGCGCGTAACGGAGGGCGCTGGAAGATCTCGAGCCGCGGCTATTTCGATGTCGACGGTCGCATCGCACCGGCGCTGCTTGACGTCACATTGTCGGATGGCAAGGTCGCGACCGTGCGCGATGTGGCCAGCAAGAAATCTCTGCGCAGCGCGCGGCTGGACCCGGCGCGCATCGCCACCTTGTATGGTCAGCGACAGGAGGAACGGCGGCTGGTGCGGATCGAGGAAGTGCCCGAGCTGCTGGTCACCGGCTTGCAATCGGTCGAGGACGAGGACTTCGCCCACCATCACGGCATCGACATCACCGGCATGATGCGCGCGGCCTGGGTCACGCTGAGTTCGGGTGGCGAGAACAAGCAGGGCGCGAGCACGTTGACCCAGCAGTTGGCGCGCAGCGGCTTGCTCGGCATCGGCAAGGAACAGACGGTGACCCGCAAGGTCAAGGAGATCCTGTTCTCGCTGTTGCTGGAAGCACGCTACGACAAGAAAACCATCCTGGAGGCCTACTTCAATCAGGTCGACCTGGGCCAGCGCGGCGCGCAGTCGATCCGCGGCGTGGCGGCGGCCTCGGAATTCTGGTTCGGCCGCGAGTTGGGTGATCTCTCGACCGAACAGATCGCGATGATGATTGGCTTGGTGAAAGGGCCGTCCTGGTATAACCCGCGGCGCAATCCGGAACGTGCCACCGAACGCCGCAACTTCGTGCTCGGCAAGATGCATGAGGCGAAGCTCATCGACGATGCCGAATACGCGCGCGCGCAGAAGGCGCCGCTGGGCATCACCAAGGACGCTGGCAATATCGCCGCCAATCGATTCCCGGCGTATGTCGACCTGGTGCGCAAGCAACTGGCCCGCGATTACCCGGCCGACAAGCTCTCCGGCGCCGGTCTCAGCGTGATGACCGGCATGTCGCCGGCTGCGCAGGGCTATGCCGAAGGTGCGGTGACCCGTACGTTGAAGTCGCTGGACCATAAGACCCGGCCGGCGCTGCAGGCGGGATTGGTGATGACCGACGTGCACAACGGTGATGTCGTCGCCGTGGTCGGCAGCCGTAACGTCACCGAACAGGGCTTCAACCGCGCGGTCGATGCCAAGCGGCCGGTCGGCTCCTTGCTGAAACCGTTCGTGTATCTGCTTGCGTTGGCCCAGCCGGACAAATGGTCGCTGGCCAGTGGCATCAGCGATGCGCCGGTGACCGTCAGCCTGGGTCGCAACCGCACGTGGAAGCCGGGTAACTCCGATGGACGCAGCCACGGTAATGTGCGGGTGATGGATGCGCTGGCGCACTCCTATAATCAGGCCACGGTGCGCTTGGGCATGGACGTGCAACCGCAGCGGTTGGCCGACCTGATCGGCACGCTTGCTGGCATCAAGTCCGAAGGCCAGCCTTCACTGATCCTGGGCGCGGTCGACCAGAGTCCGTATGCGATGGCGCAGCTCTACCAATTCCTCGCATCGGATGGCGAAATCCAGCCATTGCACGCTGTTCGTGGCGTGTTGGACAGGCAGGGCAGCACCATCAAGCGCTACGACAATGCACCGCCGCCGGCGCAGAAGGGCGACGCCGTGGCGGCACGGATCGTCGGCGTGGCGATGCAATATACGGTCACCTCGGGCACTGGCCACCAGCTGGTCAGCGATGGTCTCGGCAAACTCAGCGCCGCAGGCAAGACCGGCACCAGCAACGACAGCCGCGACAGCTGGTTTGCAGGCTATACCGGCGACTACCTCGCCGTAGTTTGGGTGGGCAACGACCAGAACCAGCCGACGGGCCTGTATGGCGCGACCGGCGGCATGCGGGTGTGGTCGGAAATTTTCTCGCGGCTGCCCAGCGCGCCGTTGCAGATCAGCAACGATGGCCTGGACTGGCAATGGGTGCAAAGAGGCCACAGCACTGATGCCGGCTGCCCCGGCGCTGGTCGGGTGGCGTTCGTGGCCGGCTTCGCACCTGCCTACCAGCCGTGCGTGTATGCATCGCCCACGAATGGTTCGGACTGGCAACAAGATCCTGGGGAAGCCGGCGACCCGTTGCTGGAACGTGCCGGGGATGCGATCCGTGGCTGGCTAGGGTTTGGCGCCCGCGGCGACCCTGCCAAGGACGTGCCGCCCGCGCCGCTGCCTCCGCCACCTGCGCCGCCCGAACCCGTGCGCCAGCCCTGATCCGCGCATGTACAGAGTGATTCGATGTCGCGCCTGAGTGCCGGCGTCCGCGAGGCGCTGGTCGCCGGCGCCGCTTTGGCGAGCCACGTACCCGGTTTCGTCGCGCGTCCTGCGCAGCAGCGATTGGCGATGGCCGTGGCCGATGCGTTCGAGCAGCGCG
>JBDSGA010000198.1:0-6700 GCA_039919235.1 Thermomonas sp.
GCCTCGGTGCACGGGCTGGTGGCGTCGGCAAACAAGGCGCCTTATGTCGCCAGCAAATTTGGTTTGGTCGGGATGAGCAAGGTTGCGGCGCTGGAATATGCGGCGTCGGGATCGCGCGAATCGGGCGGCATCACGGTCAACTGCATTTGTCCGGGCTGGGTGGAAACGCCGCTGATCGAACCACAGATTGAAGCGCGCCAACACGGCGGTAGCCGCGACGATGGCGTGCGTGCATTGCTGTCGGAAAAACAACCCAGCCTGCGCATGAGCCTGCCCGCCGAGATCGCCACGCTGGCGGTGTTCCTGTGCCGCCGCGAAGCACACAACATCACCGGCGCCTCGCTGCCGATCGATGGCGGCTGGACCGCGCAGTAGGAATGCGATGCCATCCCTGCTGATCGCCGACGACCACCCACTGTTCCGCGCCGCGTTGCGACAAGCGGCGCGCGATGCGCTGGGCGATGTCGAACTGTTCGAAGCCGGCAACCTGGAAACCGTACTGGCCACGCTGGATGCGCAGCCGCAAGTCGATTTAGTGTTGCTGGACCTGCACATGCCCGGCAACCATGGATTGGCGGGCCTTGCCGCCGTGCGTGCGCAGTATCCGGGTGTTGCAGTGATCGTGGTCTCGGCCAACGACGACCCGCGCGTGGTCAGGCGCGCGCTGGATCACGGCGCCGCCGGATACCTGCCCAAGAGTGCCGGCCTTGATGAACTGCGCGATGCGATTCGCACCGTGCTTGCTTGCCAGACGTGGCTTCCGGCCTCACTCCGCGCCACGGTCGCACGCGCGCAATCCAGCCCAGGCGACGCTGCCCTCGCCTCGCGCCTCGCGAGCCTGTCGCCGCAGCAATTTCGCGTGCTGACGTTGGTTGCAGAAGGGCTGCTCAACAAACAAATTGCCGATCGTCTCGATGTGCAGGAACGTACGGTGAAGGCGCACCTCAGCGCGATCTTCGAACGTCTGAACGTACGCAACCGCACTCAAGCCGGGGTCATTCTGCGCGAACTGGAATTGACGGATCCTGCGCGGCAGATGGAAGGTTGACGACGGGCGAACTGACCTTGTTGCGGCGAGACCAGGCCTCAGCACTGCCCCGACTCCAGTTGAGTCAGATACAGGCGCAGATCAAACTCCAACTGGTGGTACTCAGGCGCAATGTGATTGCACAGCTGGTAAAAAGGCCTCTTTCAGATGCGCTCGTTCGTGTACCCAAGGTCAGGTTCGCGCTGTGTACACGCAACAATTGAGCAGAGGCCAGGCACTGGACCTGTTGGTCTATTACGGCAAGCCCGGCGTGCAGCAGTTACTTTCGGAACCTGTTAGCGCGCGTTTGCACGAATCGACAACCTGTTCGATGTCGAATACATAGGTTCGGTCATGATAGAGCAGGCAAATGGTGCAAGCTTTGAACCGGCGCCGGGCCGCAGCTTCTAACGGGACCTCACAGGGATGTGCGTCAGCCGTGAGACTCTGCAGCAACCAGCCTTGATCGTTCTACGATGACATGGGACTTCAAATGACCCGAAAACGCATTCTATTGACCGCAGTCCTGGTGTGTTCACTGTTTGGGAGTTCAGCAATGGCCGTTGAGGAACCTGCATTCAAGACCATCACGAAGGATGGCGACTTTGAAGTGCGTGACTACCCGGCCCTGATAGTCGCTGAGGTCACCGTAAGCGGCGAACAAAAGGAAGCGGCCAACAATGGCTTTCGGTTGCTCGCTGGCTATATCTTCGGAGGAAACAAGCGCCGCCAGAGCATTGCAATGACGGCGCCGGTGGCGCAGGAAAAGTCAAGTGAACGAATCGCAATGACGGCGCCCGTCACCCAGACAAAAACCGCAGGAACCTGGACAGTGCGCTTCACCATGCCAAGCGCCTACACCCTGGAGACACTTCCTGAACCAAACGATCCGAAAGTTCATTTGCGGCGCATGCCGCCAGAGCGTTTCGCCGTGCTGCGGTTTTCCGGGCTGGCCCGCCAAAGTGACGTCGATGCGAAATCCGCAGAGTTGGTTGCAACTGTAAACAAGCGTCACTTACGCGCTATCGGTGATGTGTCGCTTGCCCAGTACAATCCGCCATGGACGCTTTGGTTGCTTCGGCGCAACGAAGTGATGATTCCCGTTGAAGCCAAACCTTGAAGTCGCACACTTGGCAGGACCTGTGAACCTAGACGCCCCACACGGATCAGCTGTTGCTTGTCAGCGCCTCCTACTGACCCGTCCTGACGACTGGCATCTGCACGTGCGCGATGGCGCCATGCTCGCGACCGTGGTGCCCGACACCGCACGCCAGTTCGCGCGCGCGATCATCATGCCCAACTTGCAGCCGCCAGTGATGACGGTCGAGCACGCACGTGCCTACCGCGCGCGGATCCAGGCAGCGCTGCCGACTGGTTCACGCTTCGACCCACTGATGACGTTGTACCTCACCGATTCCACGTCGCCTGCGGAGATCGAGCGCGCCAAAACGAGTGGATTCGTGCATGCGCTGAAGTACTACCCCGCCGGCGCGACCACGAATTCCGAAAACGGCGTGACCGACCTCAAGCGCATTTCCGCGGTCCTCAGTGCGATGGAAAAGCACGACATACCGTTGTTGATGCACGGAGAGGTGACCGACGCCGAGGTTGATGTCTTCGACCGCGAAGCGTTGTTCATTGAGCGCCATCTATCGCCGCTGGTGCATGCATTTCCAGGACTGCGCATCGTGCTGGAACACATCACGACACGCGCGGGTGCGCAATTCGTCGCTGAGGCGCCAGGCAACGTCGCGGCGACCATTACCGTGCACCATTTATTGCTGAACAGGAATGCCCTGTTCGCAGGCGGGCTGCGCCCGCACCATTACTGCCTGCCGGTGTTGAAGCGGGAACACCACCGCCAGGCACTCTTGGCGGCTGCCACAGGTGGCAATCCGAAATTCTTCCTCGGCACCGACAGCGCGCCGCACCCACGGCAGGCCAAGGAATCCAACTGCGGCTGTGCCGGTCTCTACACCGCGCATGCGGCCATCGAATTGTATGCCGAGGCATTCGAGCAAGCCGGCGCACTGGATCGACTGGAGTCTTTCGCCAGCTTCCATGGCGCAGACTTCTATCGCCTTCCACGCAACGAAGACACCATCGTGCTGGAACGTCGTGCCTGGACCGCTCCAGAGTTGATCGGCGTTGGACCTGAGGCCATCGTGCCGTTTCGCGCCAACCAACAGATCGCATGGCAGCTGGCTGACGTCTAAATCGAGAGAGCGACTGGCCAGGACATGCCTACATCATGATCAAGCGGGCAACAACATTCGATGCCGGGAGCTGGCACGCTATCCACTGCTGGGTCCTACGCGCCCGATGTTTGAGAAATAAGGAAACAGTCATGTCAACCAAGAAAGCAACATCGTTCGAGACGATACCCAACGGGACCGCGGTCACCTGGCACTATCGCAGCGCGATCGGCCACGGCACAGTGACCGGCGTCCACAAGCACGGCACCACCGCCGCCAACACGATGTATTCCATCAAGCAACATGATCATCATCCCGGTGAACCAGCCGTTGTGCATCATTCCGGCGAGGCGCTGACCCGCAGCGGAAAATAGCGCACATCACTCAGAGCCAGAACGGCGTGCAAACCACCCCTCACATTGTGATCCTCGGCGCCGGGTTCGGCGGCTTGAGTTGTGCCAAGGCCTTGCGTAACGCGCAGGCCAGGGTCACGGTGATTGACCAGCGCAACTTCCATCTGTTCCAGCCACTGCTTTATCAGGTGGCGACGGCGGCGCTCTCGCTCGCCGACATTGCCATGCCCATTCGCGAAATCGTGCGCCATCAAGCCAACACGCTAGTCCTGCTCGGCCATGTCGCATCCATTGATCGTGATGCGCGCAGCATTCATTTCAGTCAGGGTGATGACCCCATTGCATACGATTACCTGGTGGTGGCCACCGGCGCCTGCCCCACCTATTTCGGCCACGACGACTGGCAGCCGTTCGCTCCCGTCCTGAAAACCGCGGAAGATGCCATCGCCATCCGCCATCGCGTGCTGGCCGCGTTTGAAAAAGCCGAGGCAGCTGAGGATCCGGACGAGCGCCGCCGCTTGTTGAGTTTCGTGGTCATCGGCGGTGGCCCTACCGGCGTGGAAATGGCCGGCGCTATCGCGGAGCTGGCCAAGGCCGAATTGGCCATGCCGCACCGCAGACTTCATGGCCAGCGTGTCCAAGTCACCCTGGTTGAAGCTGGCCGGCGATTGCTCACCGCATTTCCCGAATCACTCGTGGTCAAGGCCCGCCACTCACTCGAGGATCTAGGTGTCGAGGTACTGCTGGATGCGCCCGTCGAGCTCTGCGACGCGGACGGCATCGTGGCCGCCGGACATCGTATCGAAGCACGCACGTTGATTTGGGCCGCCGGTGTTTCCGCGTCCCTTGCTGCGACATGGCTGGGTGCGCAGGCCGACAGCAATGGCCGCGTATGCGTCGAGACGGATCTGTCCTTGCCCGGCGACAAGACGATCTTCGTGATCGGTGACACCGCGCACGTCGTCAATCCCAATGGGCAGCTGGTCCCTGGCATTGCGCCGGCGGCGAAACAGGAGGGCGCGTACGTCGGCAGGCTCCTGCTGCGCCGGCTCAGTGGACGGCCGGCACCTGGGGATTTCCGCTATCGCAACTACGGGAATCTCGCCACCATCGGCCGAAAATCGGCCATCGTGGACTTCGGTTGGATGCGCCTGAGTGGCCTGCCCGGCTGGCTCACCTGGGGCGCGGCGCACATCTTCTTCCTGATCGGATTTCGCAGTCGCGTGATGGTGATGCTCTCCTGGCTATGGTCGTACCTGACGACCGAGTACGGCGCACGGCTGATCACTGGCGGCAACCGGAAGCGATAGCGATAGCGGTATTTTGATTCACATCGATACGCTCACTCACAGTGACAAAAATTTTCGCCACTGCGACTCCTCCGCAGGCCTGTTGTGAAATGGCAATTCACCCCTGCTGCCGCAGGATGAACACCCTGCACGGCGACGCATCAGAACAGTGAGCGCGAACCGTCACGCGTGACAAGTGAATCAGTATTGCGTGCGTCGCTCGAGATGCACCTGCTCACTTCGACCCGATTCTTCCACGGCGGCCGCCACTCATGAATTCCAACTCCCTGCCCGCATCGCATCGCTCCGCGTTTGCCAATGCCATTTACGGCCTGCTAAACCCGATTCCGTTTGGGTGCTTTGTCGCTGCCCTGATCTTCGACATCCTCTATGCCCACACGGCGGTGATGCTGTGGAGCAAAAATGCTGCCTGGTTAATCACGATTGGGCTGCTGTTTGCGGTGATCCCGCGGCTGATCAACCTGGTGCGGGTCTGGATCACTGCCCGCCAGTTCGCCACCGGTGCCGACCGGCTTGATTTCTGGCTCAACCTGTTGGCCATCGTCGCTGCCATATTCAATGCGTTCGTGCACACGCGCGACGCCTACGGAGTGGTGCCCGCCAGCGTTTGGCTCTCGCTATGCACGGTCATCCTGCTGTCGATCGCGCACATCGTGGTCGCCATGCAACCGGCCAAGACGGAGGGATTACGTTCATGAGCAAGATCATCATTCGTGGGGAACTCGCCGTCGCCTGCCTGGTATTCCTGGGCGGCTGCCATCCGAAGGCATCCTTCAGCGCCGCACAACAGTCAGGCAGTGATCCGACGCTACCAGCGCCGCAGCGGTACCTGACGCCGCCGATGCAGGTTCCACAACACGCCGACTGGAACCAAGGGCAGACGCCGAAGGTGGCAGATGGTCTGCAGATCGAGCTGATCGCCGGTGGATTGAAGCATCCGCGCCAGCTGTATGTCCTGCCCAACGACGACGTGCTGGTGGTGGAATCCAACAGCCCGGGTACGGAGCCGGTCACCACGCCCAAGCAATTGATCTCCGGCCTGGTCATGTCGCGCTCGGGCAAGGGTGCCGATGGAGGTAACCGCATCACGTTGCTGCGAAAGCCCAGTGGCGGCAGCGGCGAATGGCAGCAGCATGTCTTCATCGAACACCTCAACTCTCCGTTCGGCATCCAGTTGATCGGCGATTCCCTCTACGTCGCCGATACCGACCGCATCGTGAAGTTTCCCTATGTCAGCGGGGCAACGCAGATCACAACGCGCGGCGTCGAATTCGCGGATTTGCCCAGCACCATCAATCACCACTGGACGAAAGCCCTGCTGACCAGTCCGGATGGAACCAAGCTGTATGTCGGCGTAGGCTCCAACAGCAACGTCGGCGAGAACAGCATGGACGTGGAATACCGACGCGCCACCGTGCTGGAAGTAGACGTCGCCACCGGCGGCAGCCGCATCTACGCGTCGGGCCTGCGCAACCCCACCGGCCTGCAGTGGGAACAGACGACCGGCAAGCTCTGGGCAATCGTAAACGAGCGTGACGAGATCGGTCCCGACCTGGTGCCGGACTACCTGACCTCGGTGCAGGACGGCGGATTTTATGGCTGGCCCTACAGCTATTTCGGCCAGCACGTGGACAGTCGCGTGATGCCGCAGCGGCCGGAGCTGGTGAAGACGGCGATCAAACCCGACTACGCGCTTGGCTCGCATGTCGCCCCGCTGGGCCTGTTGATCTCCACTGCCAACGCGTTGCCGGCAACATTCCAAAACGGCGCCTTCATCAGCGAACACGGCAGCTGGAATCGCTCGCCACTCAACGG
>JBDSGA010000199.1:0-3833 GCA_039919235.1 Thermomonas sp.
GACATTTGCTTCAGTCTTGCGTGGCTTCGTGCCCCGACGTGTAGCGCTCTGCGTGCAGTTCCAGTTCATCAAGGCGGTCTAGCAAGCGAAACAATAACGCGCGCTCATCGCCGGGCATGTCGCCGAGGACGTGCTCTTCGAAGGCAAGCGCCAGCGGCGCGACCTCGTCATACACGGTGTAGCCCGCATCCGACAGGTGTAGGACCGAACGCCTGCGATCGTCGTCGTCGAAGTTGCGCAGCAGGCGGCCGGCCTCCAGCAGCCGCGCGACCGCGCGGCTGACCGCGACTTTATCCATCGCGGTGCGTTGCGCGACTTGGTTGGCGGACAGCCCGGGGAAGCGCCCGAGCACCGCCATGACCCGCCATTCGGTCACGCCCAATCCGAATCGCTGCGAGTATTCGCGCGCAATTGAACTGCTGATGCGGTTGGACAACACGCTCAACCGATACGGCAGGAAATGTTCCAGGTCGAGTTGGGCGTGCGGCATTGCGGGATTCGTTGGGTGAGCCATGTGTTGCATCGCGGCTTGAAATGGTTGCATGTGAAACTATAGAATTCGTGGCATCTGCACAAGTCGCGGCAACGCGCCCCACGCATCGCACACAGGAGCCGTCATGAGCGCACAACCCAACCTTGGCATGCAGGTCACCACCTTCGAAAACCCGATGGGGATCGACGGCTTC
Organism: Thermomonas sp.; assembly: GCA_039919235.1. Lineage (GTDB taxonomy): Bacteria > Pseudomonadota > Gammaproteobacteria > Xanthomonadales > Xanthomonadaceae > Thermomonas. The sequence continues at coordinate 687 of JBDSGA010000199.1, forward strand.
GAGTTCGTCGAATTCACAGCGCCGGCCGGGCAGGCCGAGTTCATGCATCAGTATTTCCGCAACATGGGCTTCACGGCGGTGCTGCGCCACAAATCGCGCGCGATCACCGTGTTTCGACAGGGCGGCGTCAACTTCCTGCTGAACGAGGATCCTGATTCGTTCGCAGCGGATTTCGCCGCGTCGCATGGCCCCAGCGCCTGCGGCTTCGCGATTCGTTTCCGCAAGCCTGCCGATGAGGTCTGCGCGATGGTGATCGGCAATGGCGGCGAAGCCATCACCGACAAGCCGGAGAGCAAGGCAGTGGATGCACCGGTGATCAAGGGCATCGGTGATTGCATGCTGTACCTGGTCGACAAGTACGGCGATATGGGTCACGTGTACGAGGATTACCTGCCGATCGAAGGCGCGGACCAACACCCGGTTGGCTTCGGCCTGACCTTCATCGATCACCTGACCCACAACCTGTACTTCGGCAACATGCAGAAGTGGTCGGACTATTACGAGAAGCTGTTCAACTTCCGCGAGATCCGCTACTTCGACATCAAGGGTGCCAAGACCGGCCTGGTCTCCAAGGCGATGACCGCGCCGGACGGCATCGTGCGCATCCCGCTCAACGAATCCAATGATCCGAAGTCGCAGATCAACGAATACCTGGACGCCTACAACGGCGAGGGCATCCAGCACATCGCCTGCTTCACCGACGACATCTACGCCACCATTGAGGCGATGCGCGAAACGGGTATCAATTTCCTGGACACACCCGAAACCTATTTCGACGTGATCGACCAGCGCGTGCCCAACCATGGCGAGGACGTGGCGCGGTTGCGCCGCAACTCGATCCTGATCGACGCCGACCTGGAGACCAAGCAGCGCAAGTTGCTGCAGATCTTCACCAAGAATGCGTTCGGCCCGATCTTCTTCGAGATCATCCAGCGCAAGGGCAACGAAGGGTTCGGCGAGGGCAATTTCCAGGCGCTGTTCGAAAGCATCGAGCGCGACCAGATGGAGCGCGGCGTGCTGTGACGATGGAATCGAACGGTTACCAGTCCGGCTTCGGCAACGAATTCGCGACCGAGGCGCTGGCCGGCACATTGCCGGAAGGCCGCAACTCGCCGCAACGGGTCGCGCATGGTTTGTATGCGGAGCAGCTCTCCGGCACAGCGTTCACTGCGCCGCGCCAACAGAACCGCCGCAGCTGGTTGTACCGCATCCGTCCGGCGGCGATGCACGGGCCGTTCGAACCGTTCGACCAACCTGCATTTCATAACAATTTCGACACTGGCCCGGTGACCCCGGATCAGTTGCGATGGGATCCGTTGCCTATGCCGGGCATGGATGCCCAAATGCCGCGGGCGGCTTTGCACTCCCTCCGGTCGCATGATGCGCAGGAGCGGCCGACGGAGGCTGCCATTGATTTCATCGATGGCCTGGTCACGATGGCGGGCAACGGCTCCCCATGCACGCAGTCCGGCATTGGCGTGCACATGTATGCGGCCAATGTATCGATGCAGGGGCGCTACTTCTACAACGCTGATGGCGAGCTGCTGATCGTTCCGCAGCAGGGTCGGCTGCACATCGAAACCGAACTCGGCGTGCTCGACATCGAGCCGCAGGAAATCGCGGTGATCCCGCGCGGAATTCGTTTTCGCGTCGAGCTTCCGGACGGACCATCGCGCGGTTATATCTGCGAGAACTTCGGTGCGTTCATGCGCCTACCTGACCTGGGGCCGATTGGCAGTAATGGTCTTGCGAATTCGCGTGACTTCCTGACACCGAATGCGGCATTCGAGGATATTGAGGGCGGCTTCGAGCTCATCGCAAAATTCCAGGGTCATTTATGGCGTGCCGACATCGGCCATTCGCCGCTTGACGTGGTGGCGTGGCATGGCAGCCACGTGCCGTACAAATACGACTTGCGCAGGTTCAACACGATCGGTTCGATCAGCTATGACCATCCCGATCCGTCGATCTTCCTGGTGCTGACGTCGCCCAGCGATACCCCCGGCGTGGGCAATATGGACTTCGCCATCTTCCCGCCGCGCATTCTTGCCGCACAGGACACGTTCCGCCCGCCATGGTTCCACCGCAATATCGCCAGCGAATTCATGGGCCTGATCCATGGCCAATATGACGCAAAGGCCGATGGCTTCGCGCCCGGCGGCTGTTCGCTGCACAACTGCATGACCGGGCACGGTCCGGATGCTGCGACGTTCGAGAAGGCCAGTCATTCAGACACGTCGACGCCTGATTACGTGCGCGATACCATGGCCTTCATGTTCGAGACCCGTAACGTGATCCGGCCTACGGTGCAAGCGCTCGCCGCCGCGCATCGACAGCGCGATTACCAAGCGTGCTGGGCTGGGCTGCGCAAGCATTTCGACGGCGGGCGCTGAACGCTTTCGGGTGGCGTTCGCACCGTGCTAACGCGGTCGACAACAAGGTGGCACGCATGTCCTTGAACGGAGTGCGTGTGATGCCTCGAATCCAGTTGCCAGTTGCCCTGTCCCTCATCCTGCTTGCCGCCTGCAGTCCTGATCGCGGTGCTCCCGCGTCGACTGAAACCGATGCAACTGCGCCATCGACGGCAGACGATAGCGGAGCTGCGCCTGCCGATGCCACGCCATCGTCCTTGCCCGAGCCCGGCGAAGCCAGCGCAGTGCCAGTCTCCAATTCTGCTGACAGCAGTGACGCGCAGGCCCGTTTCGACGGCTATGGCGATGTGAAGCTAGGTATCGCCGCTACCGACATGCAATCTGCATGGGGTGGCGAACTCAACCGGCTCGGCGGCCAGGAAGAAACCTGCTATTTCATGACCCCGAAGTGGGTCAAGGTGCCGGCTGATTTCGCTTTCATGATCGAGAATGGCAAGTTCGTCCGTTATAGCACCGAGAGCACGAAATTCGTCGCGCCAGGTGGCGGCAAGGTCGGGATGGCAACGACCGAAATCCAGTCGCTGTATGCGGGTCGCATCGAAGAACAACCGCACAAGTACACCGAAGGCAAGTATTTGCGGATCAAGGACGCAGCAACCGGTAATGCGCTGCTGTTCGAGACCGATGCCGCGGGCAAGGTGACCGAGTGGCGCGTGGGCATGCAGCCGCAGGTGGACTATGTGGAGGGTTGTTCCTGACACCGCAGCCCGGCATC
>JBDSGA010000200.1:0-14968 GCA_039919235.1 Thermomonas sp.
GTCAGCGTGCCGTCTGGATTCGTGGCGCGCCACATCAGGCCCTGGGTGACGCCGGCAATCCACATCGAGGCGATGTAGAACACCACGCCCAGCGTATGCAGCCAGAAATGCACGTCGATCCACTTCACCGAATACATCTGCTTCAGTCCAAGCAAGCGCGGCTGCAGGGAGTACAGCGAACCGATCGAGATCATCGCGACCCAGCCTAGGGTGCCGGCATGCACGTGGCCAATGGTCCAGTCGGTGTAGTGGCTGAGCGAGTTGACCGTCTTGATCGACAGCATCGGGCCTTCGAAGGTCGCGATCATGTAGAAGCTGATGGCTACGATCAGGAACTTCAGGATCGGGTCGGTGCGCAGCTTGTACCAGACACCCGACAAGGTCAGGATGCCGTTCATCGCGCCGCCCCAGCTGGGGGCCAGCAGGATCAGCGAGAACACCATGCCGACCGACTGTGCCCAGTCCGGCAACGCCGTGTAATGCAAGTGATGCGGGCCGGCCCACATGTACACCGAAATCAACGCCCAGAAATGCACGATCGACAGGCGGTAGGAGTAGATCGGGCGCCCGGCTTGCTTGGGCACGAAGTAATACATCATCGCCAAGTAGCCGGTGGTCAGCAGGAATGCCACCGCGTTGTGGCCGTACCACCATTGCGCCATCGCATCGACCGCGCCGCTGTAGATCGGATAGGACTTGGTCAGGCTGGCCGGCATCGACAGATTGTTGACGATGTGCAGCATGCCCACTGCGATGATGTAGGCGCCGTAGAACCAGTTGGCCACATAGATGTGCTTCACCCGCCGCTTGGCAATGGTGCCGAAGAACAGCACGCCATAGGAAATCCAGACAATCGCAATCGCGATGTCGATCGGCCATTCCAGCTCGGCGTATTCCTTGCCTTGGGTAAAGCCCATTGGCAGGGTAATGGCGGCCGCCACGATAATCGCCTGCCAACCCCAGAACACGAAGGTTGCCAGCTTGTCCGAGATCAGCCGTACATGGCAGGTGCGCTGGACTACGTACAGGCTGGTGGCGAACAACACGGAACCACCAAACGCGAACACCATGGCGTTGGTGTGCAGCGGGCGCAGGCGGCCATAACTCAGCCACGGCGTGTCGAAGTTCAAGGAAGGCCAGTACAGCTGCGCAGAGATCAAGACGCCGACCAGCATGCCCACGATGCCCCACAACACGGTCGCATAGGCGAATTGACGGACGACCTTGTCGTTATAGGTATTGCTAAGGGCCTGCATGCATGCCTCCGGGTACGTGCCGCCATGGTAGAGAGCCGGGCGCGGCACGGACTTGATTTGGATCAAATGGGTTCAGTACTTGCGCTCCGCGTCACGGCAACGCAATGCCTAATTGGCCGATACTACGGTTCGGACGGTAACACCGTCAGCGGCCGAGTTCCTGCATGAACGATCCAATTCCGCTCGACCTTGTGCGACTGCGCCGCAGTTGTGCGGAATGCTCGCTGCAACAACTGTGCCTGCCGGCAGGCATCGAAGGCGAGGATCTGCGCCGCCTGGACGAGATTGTCCAGCGCCGCCGTCCGCTGGAGCCAGGCGAGCGCCTGTTCCGCATCGGTGATCCGCTTCGCTCCGTCTACGTCGCCAGCGAAGGTACCTTCAAGACAGTCGGCATTAGTGAATCCGGGGAGGAACACGTCCTCGGCTTCCATTTGCCCGGTGAATTGTTTGGGCTTGATGCGATTGGCAGCGGGTATCACCGCTGCGAGGCCGTCGCCTTGGGCAAAGCGCGCGTCTGCGAACTTCCGTTCAGTGAATTGGCAACCGTTGCCTCCCAATTGCCGAGCTTGCAAGCGCAGTTGCTGAAGGTGATGGGGCAAAGCAACGACCGCGACCATGATCACGTGGATCTGCTATCGCGCCGCCAGGCCAGTGAGCGGATTGCCCTGTTCCTGGATGGCTTGTTCGAGCGTTACCGCCGCATCGGCCAGCAGGGCAACGAGTTCCTGTTGCCAATGAGCCGCGATGAGATCGCGCGTTACCTGGGGTTGGCGCTAGAAACCGTCAGCCGCAGCTTCAGCCGCCTGCACGAGGAAGGCGTCATCGAAGTGCGGGGCCGGCGCATCCGCATACTGGACACCGCCGCCTTGCGTGCAGCTGCGACCGGCTGCGAAGTGGTAGCGATCAGAGTTGAGGCGCGACGCCTGCGCGGCTGATTCAGGCTCAGCGCAGCGCTTTCTTTACTGCAGCCACGAATTCAGGATCCGGATTGCTGCCCATCTTCTCGGTGCGCGCCAGGATGCGGCCTTCGGCATCGAGCAGGACCAACGCGCTGCTGTGGTTGAACCCGCCATCGGCCAACAGGCGATAGCGGATGCCCAGCAGACCGGCCACGCTGCGCACGTCACCCGCCGGTGGCGACGCGAGGGTCCAGCGCGACGTATCCAGCTTGCGCGCGTCAACAACCACCTTGAGGGTGGCGGGATTGTCGCGCTTGGGGTCCATGCTGATCAGCAAGATGCCCAGCTTCTTCTGTTGGTTTGTATCCAGCTGGCGTTCGATCGCCTTACCGGAATCCACGATCAGCGGGCAGATGAATTTGCACGAGGTATAAAACATTGCGACCAGCTGCGGCTTGCCGCGGCGCATGCCCCAATCCGTTGTATGACCATCTTGGTCGGTGAGTGGCAGCGATAGTTGGTATAGCGAGTTGGCCGGCAACGGCTTCGGCTTGCCTGAGGCGAGCGCACCAACAGAGAGCACGCTGCCGGCAAGCAGCAGCATGGTGATCGCAAACAGATGCTTGCGGATTACGCGGTTCATTTGGCACTCCTTGCACAACGGAAACCCAGGTTTGCGGTGGCGTCCGCGCCGCCCAGTGATGACAGCATCGCCACCCGCATCAGTACCGCGTAGTTCTCGCGATCATCCATCGCCAGCGCGCCTGCACCACAAAACTTGGCCTTGTCCGGATCGCCTTGCTTGCGGTTGTCGGCATCGATCATCAAGGCGGAATAGTCGTCGGTCCATTCCCATACCAGTCCGTGCATGTCCTGCACGCCGTAGACATTCGGCGCCTGCAGGCCCACGCGAGGCAATGCGCTGGTCGACGGACGCGAATACCACGCAAGGATCCTTTCGCGCCACGCCGGATCGCTACGTGCGTCGCGGCGGGTCTCGTCCGCAGCGGCCACGTACTCCCATTCCAGCCAGGTCGGCAGGCGCGCATCGATTGATTCGCAATACGCATTCGCCGCGAACCAGCTGACCCAAACGACCGGCTGGTCGGGCTGCGCGGCATCGCCCAATTGTGTGGGCGATGCCCATTGCGAGAGATAACGACCTTCGGCGAAGACCGGAGCGACCGTGCCACGCTGCCACTGCGGATTGCGTTTCACGAACGCGAGGAACTGGCCATTGCTGACCGGCATCTTCATCAGTGCAAAGGGCGCAACGCGCACGCCCTTCGGAGCATCTTCGTACTTCAATGCGGAACGGAACGGCCCGCCCGGGATCGCCGCGTACTTGATCCCCGCTGCGCCGGCGGCGAGGCCGACGAGCGGGAGTGCGATCACTAGCGCGAGTAGGCTACGGCGCATCGATCAGTGGCCTTCGCCACCGGCGCTGGCTGGCTTGGCAGCACGCGCTGCTGCGGCCTGTTCACGCGTGATCTGGCCACCCGGGTTGCCCCAGCTGTTCAGCACGTAGGTGCCGATGTTGGCCACTTCGTCATCGGTCAGCTGCGCCATTGGCGGCATCACCGAGTTGTATTCCTTGCCATTGACCGTGACCGGTCCGGTGAGGCCATGGGTCATGATCGAGGCGATGCGCTTCGGATCCTTTGCCAACAAGTCGGACTTCGCCAGTGGCGGGAAAACGCCTTCCATGCCGGCGCCATCAGGTTGGTGGCAGGTCGAGCAGGTACCGGCGAACAACACCTTGCCGGCGGCGATCTGGTCTTCCTTGGTCAGCGTTCCAGCCTTGAATGCCGCCGCGGCAACGGCTACAGGCGCGCGGTTGGTGCCCGCAGCCTGGTCGCCGAGGTACACCGCATCCACTTCCTTGCCCGAATAGAGATCCTTGCGGTCGGGTCCCTCGGCCTTGAGGATGGCCAGTGCACCCTTGTTGAACGCGCGGAAGATGCTGTGGTCAACCAGGACGTAACTTCCCGGAACTTCCATGTGGAACTCCGCCATCATCGCGCCGCCGGATGGAATCAGCGTGGTCTGCACGTTCTCCTGGAAATTGGTGCCGCCTTCGTACCAGACCTTGTCGAAGATCTCACCGATGACGTGGAAGCTGGAGACCAGGTTTGGCCCGCCATTGCCCACGTAGAGACGCACGGTCTCGTTGGTCTTGGCAATCAATGCCTTGTCGCCGGTCAGCGCGCCTTCCATGCCGTTGAACAGGACATAGGTCGGACGCTCGTCGATCGCCTTTTCCATGTCGAACGGCTGGTGGCCCTTCTCGCGGTATTTGCCGGCCGTGTAGAAGTCGCCCTGCATCACGTAGAACTCGCGGTCCACCGGCGGCAGGCCTTCCGGCGGCTCGACCAGGATCAAGCCGTACATACCGTTGGCGATGTGCATACCGACCGGTGCAGTCGCGCAGTGATAGACAAACAGGCCTGCATTCAGCGCCTTGAAGGTGAAGCGGCTGACATGGCCAGGCGCGGTGAACGTGGACGCCGCGCCGCCGCCGGGGCCAGTCACGCCATGCAGGTCGATGTTGTGCGGCATCTTGCTATCCGGCATGTTGCGCAGGTGGAACACCACGGTATCGCCCTGGCGCACCCGGATGAAACTGCCGGGAACGGTGCCACCGAAGGTCCAGAACGTGTAGGTCACGCCCTCGGAGATCGGCATTTCCTTTTCGATCACGTCCAGTTCGACGATGACCTTGGCCGGCGCATGGCGGCCGGTAGCGGGCGGCACATGGGGCGGGCTAGTGAGGATGGCCTTCACTTCCGGACCTTGCGGAGGGCCGAAGTCACCCTTTTCGGAGCCGCCTGTGACCGATTTCGCCGCAGAGACGGCCTTGGTGTCGGCGTCCTGCGTTTTGCCGCTGCAACCGCCCAGCGTCAATGCCGCTGCGCCCATCAGGCACCACAGCAGGTGTTCCTTAAAATAGGTTTTCATCATTCCTCGCAGGCGTAGTCGTTGTTGGATGCGTGCATTCTCGGGATTCAAAAGTATCCCGTCGTGATCTGAATCAAGTCAGGGGACGACTCGCGGTTTTTCTGGCGTGATCCTTGATGTCACGCGTGTGTTCGAAGGTGCCTCGGTCAACTTGTAACAGACTTGATCCACCTCAAGACGGTCTGTCAGCTGCAGCGTTAGCATCCCGATGCGGATCTGTGACGCTGCAGGCCGCAACTCCGAGTCGTCTGGCCTCTGGTTCCTGCGGGAATACGGCCAGGCGACCGCAGCCATCAACCCGTCAAGGCCGTTGGCTGACAGGGTGGTCGTGGAAACGCGTCCGCCTCCCGCGCTTGGAAAGGAGTCACAACATGGCTGTGCTGGCCGACCGCTATGGTCGGAATTTCCCGTATCTGCGCCTGTCCTTGCTTGAGGCCTGCAATTTTCGCTGCAGCTACTGCTTGCCGGACGGCTATCAGGCGCAGGGCAAATCGCGCTGGCTCGCGCGCGAGGAAATTGGCCGCCTGTTGCGGGGCTTCGCCGCCGTCGGGCTGCGCAAGCTGCGCTTGACCGGCGGCGAGCCCAGCTTGCGCACGGACTTGACTGACATCATTGCGGCGGCAGCCGCGACCCCCGGCATCGAAACCGTGGCAATGACAACCAATGGCATCCTGTTGCGCCGGCATGTCGAACGCTGGCGCGATGCTGGCTTGAATGCGGTCAACGTGAGCATCGACAGCCTCGATCCGGCACGCTTCCATGCGATCACCGGGCATGACCGTGGTCCCGACATCCTCGCCGGCATTGACCTCGCGCTTGCCAGTGGACTGCGCGCGGTCAAGCTCAATGCAGTGCTGCTGCGCGGGTTGAACGACGACGAAATGCCGGCTTGGCGCGAATACCTGCGCGACCGTCGCACGACCTTGCGCTTCATCGAATTGATGCAGACCGGTGACAACCATGAGTATTTCCAGCGACACCATCTGCGTGCCGATGCGTTGGAACAAACGTTGCTGGACGATGGTTGGGTACTCGTGCCACGCGCGGTCGATGCCGGTCCTGCACGTGAGTATGCGCATCCGGACTACGCGGGCCGGATCGGGATCATTGCCCCGTATTCGCGCGACTTCTGCGCGGGCTGCAACCGCCTCCGGGTGACCGCGACCGGCGATCTTCGCCTCTGCCTGTTTGGCGAATTCGGCATTCCGCTGCGGCCACTGTTGCAATCTGATGATGGCATCGACGAACTCGCATCGGCACTGCATGCGCAACTCGGACTGAAGAAGGCGGGCCATGGCCTGCATGAGGGCAATACGGGGATCACGCCACACCTGGCATCAATTGGCGGCTAAACGGGGATCGTCATGGCATTGGCGACCACGGGCAACGAGAGGACTCATCAAATGACCCATACGATCATCGAGACAAGTGACGCCGCCCGCGTGCGACGCGAGACGGCAGTCGACCGCGAGCTGGATCAAAGCTTCCCTGCCAGTGACGCACCTAGCTGGACGCTTGGTCGCAAGTTGCCGCCGGTCACGATGAGCGCGGAGCCAGTGCGGTTTCGCGGTGTTTCCAAAAGCATCCTGGACGCGATCGGGGATACGCCGCTTGTGGAGATCGACGGGATCTTCGCCAAGCTCGAGTTCATGAATCCATCGGGATCGATCAAGGCCCGCATCGCTTTGTACATGATCGTGCGCGCAGAGCAACGCGGTCTGTTGCAGCCGGGCGATACGATTGTCGAAGCCACCAGCGGTAACACTGGCAACGCGCTGGCGATGGTCGCCGCGGTCAAGGGTTACCGAATGCTGGTGGTGATGCCTGAGGGGCTGTCCAGTGAGCGCGTCGAAATTTCCCGCGCGTATGGCGCAGAGGTCTTGTTCTGCGGGAATTTCCACGTCAATCAGGCCTTGCAACGCGCACATGAAATCGGCGCGCAGCCAGGTTATTTCTGTCCCAGCCAATTCGAGTCGGAAGGCAACATCGAGGAGAACCGCCTGATCCTGGGCCCGGAGATCCTTGCCCAGCTACCCACGGGCAGATTGCCCGACGCGCTGGTACTTGGCGTGGGCACTGGCGGCACCCTGATCGGCGTTGGCCAAGCATTCCGCGCAGTCAATCCAGCCGTGCGCCTGTTTGCGATGGAGCCATCGGAGTCGCAAACGATTCTTTGCGGCGAAATTGCCGGGCATGCCATCGAAGGGATTTCCGATGGATTCGTACCGGGTATTTTCCAGCGCAATGCGGCGCTGATCGACGAAGTGACATCCGTTTCAAGCCAGCAGGCGGTTGATGAAATGAAACGGCTCGCACGTGAGCACGGCTTGCTGTGCGGGCCGAGTTCGGGTGCCCACTTGCTCGCCGCCAAGCAGATACGCGCACGCCATCCCGAATTGCACAGCATCGTCACGGTCTTCTGCGACGAGGGTGAAAAGTATCTGTCCGAACATTTCGGAAACCGTTCGACATCCCCAGATGTCGCGTTCCGTTGAGTTGCACAAGGAGTCGAATATGAAACTGCCAGCGTTCTATGCAGACGCGCCCGTGGTTCACACGCACGATTCGCTGGCCCAGCTGTTGGGCGCGGCGACCGATGGAGATCTGGATTATTCCTATGCCGACGTGGTGCGCCTGGCGGGGCATTCCTGCCCAACCGTGGCCGGCGCATTCCTGATGGGGCGTGCTGCATTGCAGGCGCTGTATCCGGATGGTCCGGCCGAGCGCGGCCAGGTCGAAGTGGCGATGCCGGCGCCGGTACATCACGGCACCACCGGCGTTGTGGCGCAGGTATTGACCTTGCTGACGGGCGCCGCGGCCGACAATGGGTTCCAGGGCCTGGGCGGCCGCTACGCACGCAATGGCCTGCTGACGTTCGCTAGCCGCCATGAGTCGGACGCCATCACTTTTCGCCGCCGTGACAATGGGACGGCCGTGGCGTTGCAACTTGATACGTCACCCGTGCCGGGCGATCCACGCCAGCGCGAATTATTGACGGCGATCATGCAGGATACGGCGAGTGATGCAGATCAGCAGGCGTTCGCGACGATCTGGCAGGAGCGCGTGCGACGCATGCTGGTGGAGTTCGTGGATGATCCGCGCGTGGTCAAATTGGTGAAGCTTGATGCGTGAACCCTGTAATAGTGAATGACCCCGCAGACAATGCCATTGAAAAATATCGACTCGATGAAGAACTGCCGATGATCAGTTATGCGGTCGCCCTCCAGCACATCTTGCAGGCGTGCGCACCATTGCCGGCCGAACACCTGCCGTTGGCGCAGGCAGTAGGGCGCGCGCTGGCACAGGATGTGCAGGCGGGCGAGGACCTGCCGCCATTCGACAACAGTGCCATGGACGGGTTCGCGTTGGCAGGTGCTGGCGAACTGCTGGCCGCTGGGCGGGAGTTCGTTGTGGCGGGTTCGCACGCGGCCGGCGATGGCTTGGCGACCTATGCCGCCGATGCCTGCGAAATCATGACCGGCGCCAGTTTGCCCCTAGGCCTGGATAGTGTGGTACCCGTCGAGCAGGTCAGCGTGTTGCAACGTGATGGTGAGGCTCGGCCCTTGCGCATTCGCTTGGAGGCTGCAGTCTCGCCCGGCGCGCATGTAAGAAGACGTGGCCAGGATGTGGCGATAGGCGAACAGGTTGCAGCTGCAGGCACCCGGCTCACATCGGCCGCGCACATGTTGCTGGCGGCGCTTGGCGTGGCCAACTTGACCGTACGTCCGCAGGTGCCGGTCGCGCTGTTCACCACAGGCCGCGAATTGGTGGATGACCCCGCGCAACCGTTGTTGCCCGGCCAGATTCGCAACAGCAACGGCCCGTATCTGGCGGATCGACTCTGCGAAGCCGGTGCGCACGTGGTGCATCGGGAAACAGTGGGCGACGATGCCGCGGCGTTCATCACGGCGCTCGAGCGTGGCTTGGCCGCCGGCGCGCGTATCGTGCTTAGCACCGGTGCCGTCTCGATGGGGCTTCACGACTTCGTGCCCGATGCGCTGCGGACGCTGGGCGCCACGATTGTTTTCCATAAGGTCGCCATCCGGCCAGGCAAACCGCTGTTGTTCGCATTGCTGCCCGGAGGCCAGTTGTATTTCGGTTTGCCGGGCAATCCGATGTCGTCGGCGGTGGGGATGCGATTCTTCGTTGAGCCTGCACTACGGGCGTTGCTTGGCTTGCCGGATGAGCAGCCGCTGCTGCTTCCGCTTGCCGCCGAGGCGTACAAGAAACATGGGTTACAGTTTTTCCTGAAAGCGAAGGTCGCACTGCACGATGGCGCGAGGTTGCAAGTCGACGTGATGGCCGGACAGGAGTCCTTCCGGATCAAACCGCTCCTCGCGGCCAACGCGTGGGCGGTGCTCGATACCGAAGCCGAGACGCTGCCGGCTGGCACATTGGTGCCTGTGTTCGGGTTGGATAGCCGCGGGATTGTATTGACGAGTGGAGAGGATGCCATTGGAGATTGAACTCGAATTGTTCGGCGCCTTGCGTGGCCTGGAAGCGGGCGACCGCCTAGTCCAACCGGTTGAAGGCGAGCATGTGGCAGACCTGCGTGCGGCGCTGCAGACGCATGCCGCTGCGCATTGGCCAAGTGCTAGCGCCAGGCTGCTGGCCAGTTGCGCGTTTGCGACGAGCAGCGAAATCCTGCGCGACGGCCAGCTATTGCCAGCAGACGGGCGCATGGCGGTGCTGCCGCCAGTCAGTGGCGGCTGAATGATGGACATGCATTTTGTCCAGGTCGCGGATCGCGCTGAAGAAGTCATCAACGCGGCGGCTGCACTCGAGTTCGTGTCGGATCCCGGCTTCGGCGGCATCACCCTGTTCGTGGGCCGCATCCGTGACCTCAACCACGGGCGCAAGGTCACGGGCATCAGTTACGACATGTATCGCCCGCTCGCATTGGCCCGCTTCGCCGAGATCGCCGAACAGGCGACGCGCGATGTCGGTCCCGCCCTGAAACTCTATATCTCCCATGCGGTGGGTCGGCTGCAGGTTGGCGACGTGGCGGTAGTGGTGGCCGCAGGCACGCCCCATCGAGATGAAGCATTCCGCGCTTGCCGCGCCGCCATCGAGGCAGTCAAGCACGCCACGCCGATCTGGAAGCAGGAACATTTCGCGGACGGCGACAGCGCCTGGAGCGAAGGCTGCTCCCTGTGCGATACGCCTGCGGCGAGCTTGCCTGTCGCCGACGATCATGCACGCGCACACGAACATGGGCACGGTGACTGCGGCGGAGCGCATGCATGAAGTTGCAGTTACAAGGGCAAAACATGCGCCTGCGGATCGACGAATCCGAACTGGCACACTTGTTGGCTGGCGAGGCGGTAACCAACCAAACGCAGTTGGGTAGCACCCATGGATTCTCACAAGTGCTGACGCTGGGCGGGCAGGTGATGCCGACGCTGGTGATGCGCGAAGGCGACTGGCACATCGCATTGCCGCATGCCGAGGTGGCCGCATACGTCGAACAATTGCCATGCCGGCATGCACTCGCTTTCGAGGTGGCCATGGACGCAGGTCCACCGCTCGATGTCGGTTTCGAGGTGGATATCCGCGACAGCCTGCAGGCCCGCGGCCCTCGGCGGCGGCAAGCGTCGCCCGACTAACAGCGTCGGTGCTTCCAGCCCCGGGAAGCCTTGTGCGCGGATCGACTCCGATCCGGCAGCGGATTGACACAAGTCAATACAGCGCCATTCGGGGCTGCCTATGCTGCGGTCCAAGGTCCGGAGCGCCAATGCGGCAGCGCCGGGCATTCCCGCGACGTGGGACGGAGATGCAGCATGACGGTTTCGACAGGGCCCCGAGCCACGCACAAGTCGAGTGTCCTGACCGACTGGCGGCCCGAAGACGCTGACTTTTGGGAGCAAACCGGCAAGCGTGTCGCCAACCGCAACCTGGCCATTTCGATCCCCGCGCTGTTGCTGGCCTTCGCGATCTGGATGCTGTTCTCGGCAGTGACGGTGAGCCTGCCGAAGATCGGCTTCAACTTCAGCACGGATCAACTGTTCTGGTTGACCGCGCTGCCGGGCCTCTCCGGCGCGACGCTGCGCATCTTTTATTCCTTCATGGTGCCGATCTTCGGCGGCCGCCGATGGACCGCGATCTCGACTGCACTGCTGCTGATTCCCGCCTTATGGTTGGGCGTTGCAGTGCAACACCCGGCGACGCCGTTCTGGCAGTTTGCCGCGATCGCCTTCCTGTGCGGATTGGGTGGTGGCAGCTTCGCCTCTTCGATGGCGAATATTTCGTTTTTCTTTCCCAAGGCGCGCCAAGGCTATGCGCTCGGCATGAATGCCGGGCTGGGCAATATCGGCGTGTCGGTCACCCAGTTCGTGGTGCCGATGGTCATCGGGATGGCGGTGTTCGGTGCAATCGCGGGCAAGCCACAAGCCATGGCCGATGGCGGCGCGATGTACCTGCAGAACGCCGGATTCATCTGGGTTCCATTTTTGATCGCGTGTTCGGTGGCCGCTTGGTTCGGGATGCACGACCTGGTTGCAGCGCGGTCGAGTTTCGCCGAGCAATCCGTGATCTTCCGACGCAAGCACAACTGGCTGATCTGCTGGCTCTACATCGGCACCTTCGGCAGCTTCATCGGCTATTCGGCGGGTTTCCCGATGCTGATCAAGACCCAGTTCCCGGAGGTCAACGCGCTCACGTTTGCGTTCCTTGGCCCGCTGGTGGGTGCGTTGGCGCGGCCGGTCGGCGGCGCGCTGGCGGACAAGCTGGGCGGCGCGGTACTCACTTTCTGGGTATTCGTGCTGATGTTGGTGTCGGTCGGTGGTGTCCTGTACTTCCTCCCAAGTGGTGGATCGGGCGGCCACTTTGCCGGCTTCCTGGCGATGTTCATGCTGCTGTTCGTGTTGACGGGCATCGGCAACGCGTCCGTCTTCCGCATGATCCCGGTGATCTTCCGGACCATGCGCGAGCGCGAACTGGGCGCGAATCCGACCGATGACGACAAGGCCATCGCATCCCGCCGCGCGGGCATCGAGTCGGCGGCGGTGATCGGTTTTTCTTCTGCCATTGGCGGCTACGGCGGCTTCTTCATCCCGAAGAGTTATGGCTCGTCGATCGCGATTACGGGCGGCCCGGAAATGGCGCTGTACGGCTTCATGGCGTTCTACGCCACATGCCTTGTGGTGACGTGGTGGTGGTACTACCGGCGTGGCGCGGAGGCGCCGTGCTGAGCGTGGCTTGCCCACCGCCATAGCGAGTTGGCAGTGGGTTCGGGTCCAAAGCCACACGTTGGTTCGATTCAATTCGTTATTTGAATGAGGATGTCACGATGAGCTATTTCCTGGATCGTCTGCAGTTCTTCAAGCGCGAGCGTGAGCCCTTCGCCGATGGCCACGGCACTACCCGCGATGACGACCGCAACTGGGAAGATAGTTATCGAGCGCGTTGGCAGTACGACAAGATCGTGCGCTCCACCCACGGGGTGAACTGCACCGGCTCGTGCAGCTGGAAGATCTATGTCAAGAATGGTTTGGTCACCTGGGAAACCCAGCAGACCGATTACCCGCGGACGCGTCCTGATTTGCCCAACCACGAACCGCGTGGCTGCCCGCGTGGCGCCAGCTATTCCTGGTATCTGTACAGCGCGAACCGCCTGAAATACCCGCTGGTGCGCGGCGCATTGCTGCGCATGTGGCGCGAGGCGCGCAAGTCGATGAAGCCGGTGGATGCATGGGCCAGCATCGTCGAAGATCCGATCAAGGCCAAGGACTACAAGACTCGCCGCGGCATGGGCGGGTTTGCCCGCGTGCGCTGGGATGAAGCCAACGAAATCATCGCCGCGTCCAACCTGTACACGACCAAGCAGTACGGTCCGGACCGGGTAATTGGCTTCTCGCCGATTCCGGCGATGTCGATGATTTCCTATGCGGCCGGCGCGCGTTACCTGTCGCTGCTGGGTGGCGCCTGCCTGTCGTTCTACGACTGGTATTGCGACTTGCCGCCGTCAAGCCCGCAAGTGTGGGGCGAGCAGACCGATGTGCCGGAATCGGCCGATTGGTACAACAGTCGCTACCTGATTGCGTGGGGTTCCAACGTCCCGCAGACGCGCACGCCGGATGCGCACTTCTTCACCGAAGCCCGTTACAACGGCACCAAGACGGTGTCGGTGTGCCCGGACTATTCGGAAGTCGCCAAGCTGACCGACCACTGGCTGCATCCAAAGCAAGGCACCGACGCCGCCCTGGCATTCGCGTTCGGCCACGTGATCCTGAAAGAATTCCATGTCGATAAACCGTCGGAATACTTCACCGACTATTGTCGCCAGTACTCCGACATGCCGCTGCTGGTGCGGCTTGAAAAGCGCGAAGATGGCCGTTTGGTGCCGGAACGCTACCTGCGCGCCAGCGACCTTGGCGGATTGGGCGAAGCCAACAATCCCGAATGGAAGACGCTCGCCTTCGACGAGAACACGGGCGGCATCACCATTCCCGGCGGCTCGGTCGGCTTCCGCTGGGGCGAGAAGGGAAAGTGGAACATCGAAGAAAAGGACAGCGCCGGTCGCGAAACACGACTGCGCTTGAGCCTGATGGATTTCGACGAAGGCATTGAAGCGGTCAGCTTCCCTTACTTCGGCGGCATCGAACATGATCACTGGACGTCATCAAAGTTCGAGGATGTGCTGGAACGCAATATCCCGGTACGCAAGCTGCAGCTGGCCGATGGCAAGGAGTGGGCGGTCGCAACCGTCTACGACCTGTTGTTGGCGCAGTACGGCGTGGATCGTGGATTTGGTGGCGAAAACGTTGCGTCGAGCTTCGACGACAACGTGCCGGGCACGCCTGCGTGGCAAGAGAAGATCACCGGCGTGCCGCGCCATGACGTGATCGAGATCGCGCGTGAGTTCGCCGATACCGCGCATAAGACCCATGGTCGCAGCATGATCATTGTCGGCGCCGGCATGAACCACTGGTTCCACAACGACATGAACTACCGCGGCCTGATCAACATGCTGGTCATGTGCGGGTGCGTAGGCCAGACCGGCGGCGGTTGGGCGCATTACGTCGGTCAGGAAAAACTGCGACCGCAGACCGGCTGGCAGCCGCTGGCGTTTGGCTTGGACTGGAGCCGTCCGCCGCGCCAGATGAACGGCACTTCCTACTACTACTTCAACACCGATCAGTGGCGCTACGAGAAGGTCAAGGTCGAGGAACTGCTGTCGCCGCTAGCCGATCCGAAGAAGTATTCCGGTTCCATTGCCGACCTCAACCTGCGTGCAGTGCGGATGGGCTGGCTGCCATGCGCGCCGCAGCTTGATCGCAATCCGCTGCAGATCGCGCGCGACGCCGCCAGCTCCGGACAGTCTGCTCCCGATTACGTGGTCGACAAGCTGAAGTCGGGCGAGCTCGACTTCGCATTCGCCGACCCGGATTCCCCTCAGAATTTCCCGCGTGCGATGTTCGTGTGGCGCTCGAACTTGCTCGGCTCATCGGGCAAGGGCCACGAATACATGATGCGGCACATGCTGGGCACCAAGCATGGCTTGCAGGGCAAGGATCTCGGCGAAATGGGCGAGGTCAAGCCGGAGGAAATCAAATGGCGCGACGAAGCGCCGGAAGGCAAGCTCGACTTGCTGGTAACCCTCGACTTCCGCATGTGCACCACCGCGCTGTATTCCGACGTGGTGCTGCCGACCGCGACCTGGTACGAGAAGAACGACCTCAATACTTCGGACATGCATCCCTTCATCCACCCGCTGACCAAGGCGGTGGATCCGGCATGGGAATCACGCAGCGACTGGGACATCTTCAAGGGGATTGCGCAGAAGGTCAGCGAGATGGCGCCCGGTGTGCTTGGTGTCGAACAGGACATCGTGCTGGTGCCGACCTTGCATGACAC
>JBDSGA010000201.1:0-5124 GCA_039919235.1 Thermomonas sp.
TTCTCGATTGCGATCTCGATCGGCAAGCCGTGGCAATCCCAACCCGGGATATATGGCGCATCGAAACCGGCGATGGTCTTCGACTTGATGATGATGTCCTTCAGGATTTTGTTGACCGCATGGCCCAAGTGAATCGCACCATTCGCATACGGCGGGCCGTCATGCAGCACGAATTGCGGCCGGCCCTTCGCCACCGCGCGAATCTGCGCATACAGGCCTTCGGCCTCCCAGCGTGCCAGCGTATCGGGCTCGCGCTTGGGCAGGTCACCGCGCATCGGGAACGCGGTGTCCGGCAAATGGATGGTGGCTTTGTAGCGGTTGCTGTCTTCTGACGTCACGCGATGGCTCGCTGTGGTGAGTGTTGCAGGAGGATGTCGCGGGCCTGGTGATCGTCGCGGTGCATCTGCGCCACAAGTGATGGCAGGTCCGGAAATTTTTCTTCATCGCGCAGTCGCGCGACGAATTCGACTTCGATGCGTTTCCCGTACAGGTCACCATCGAAATCGAACAAGTGCGCTTCAAGCAAGGGATCGATGCCATCCACCGTCGGCCGCGTGCCGAAGCTCGATACAGACGGCCAAGGTGCGTTGCCGACGCCGTGTACCCACGTGGCATAGATACCGCGCAACGCCGGGGTCTTGTCGCCGAAGCGCAAGTTGGCGGTGGGATAACCGAGCGTGCGGCCCACTTGCTTGCCGTGCACGACGTGGCCGCCGATGGCGTATGGGCGGCCCAGCAGGCGGGTTGCGGTATCGAAGTCGCCGGTCGTCAACGCCGCGCGGATGCGGGTGCTGGAGACGCGTTCGCCGCCACTCAAGACCGGCTCGATTTCATGCGCGGTGAAGCCCAGCTCGGCACCCATCGATTGCAGCAACTCGAGAGCGCCCCCGCGGCCTTTGCCGAAGCGGAAATCCGGGCCGACCCACACTTCGCGCACTGCCAACTGCCTCACTAGCAGTTGGTGCACGAAGTCTTCGGCGGACATCGATGCGAGGTTGGCGTTGAAACGCAGCAAGCCGACTTGATCGCAACCGAGCTCGAACAGGCCTTCGGCTTTGGCGCGCGGCAACATCAGTCGTGGCGGTTTCCTGCCGCTGGCGAAGAATTCACGCGGCAGCGGTTCGAAACTCACCGCCACCGCCGGAACGCCCAATTCACGCGCACGCGAGGTGGCGTGGCCGACCAATGCGCGATGGCCCAAATGCAGGCCATCGAACGCACCGATGCAAGCTACGCTGCCCTGCGGGCACGGCGGCCCAGCATGCTCCGACCGGGAGCTGACGTCGCGGAACAGGTTCTTCATGATGATTGCGCAGTATAGCTGCGGTGCAACATGGCCGCGTCGCGCCCGACAGTGTGGCGCCCAACAGACAAGCGCATCGCGATCAATGTTCGCGGAAGTCGCGCGGGCGGAAGCCCAGCCCCAGCATCGCAAGGCCATACACCAACCCGCCGCCGGCCACCAACACGCCCAGCCACAGGATGCGGGTCCACGCTGCCACTTGGGTGAAGTCCGGCGCCAGCCACAAGCCCGCCAGCAGCGCCGCCACCATCACCACGTTCGCGATCCCGGCACGCACCAGGAACCTCGTCCAGCCGGGCTGCAAGTCGTACACGTCGGCCTTGCGTAGCCAGCGCCACAGCAACAACAAGTTCAGGTAACTGGACAGCGCGCTGGCAAGACCCAGCGCGAAGTGCAGGCCGGGCACGCTGGCCAGTGCGGACATCACGCCCTGCGCCTTGGCCGCTTCGGGCACCTTCAACTGGAACAGCAGGCCCAACAACAGCAGGTTGAACACCATGTTGGCGATCAGCGCGGCAACCCCGGCGCGCACCGGGGTCTTGGTGTCCTGGCGCGCATAGAACGCCGGTAACACGGTCTTAACCAGCGCGAACGCAGGCAAGCCGAAACTGAGGCCGAACACCGACAACGCCGTCATGCGGGTATCGAAGGCCTTGAATTTCCCGTGCTGGAACACGGTGGCGACCAGCGGCTCGCTGAGCAGCATCAGCCCGAACATGGCCGGAATGATAATGATCAGCGTGGTGCGCAAGCCCCAGTCCAGTGAGCGCGAGAATGCGGCCCGGTCGGTATTGACATGGTGGCGCGACAGCGTGGGCAGGATCACCGTGCCCAGCGCGATGCCGAACACGCCCAGCGGCAATTCAAGGAAACGATCCGCCTGCGACAGCCAGGTCTGCGAACCCTGCACCAGCAGCGCCGCGATGAAGGTATCGAACAACAGGTTGATCTGCGCGACTGAGGAACCGAGCAAAGTCGGCACCATCAACCGCATGACCTTGCGCACGCCGGCGTGATTCCAGCCCCATCTCGGCAACACCAGCAGGTCGAGTTTTGCCATCTGCGGCAGCTGGAACAACAATTGCAGCACACCGGCGATCAGGATCGCCCAGCCCATCGCCATGATCGGTGGATCGGTCAGGCGGGAGCCCCACCACGCGCCGGCGATCATGCACAGATTGAGGATCACCGGCGTCAACGCGGGCAAGCCGAAGCGATGAAAACTGTTGAGCGCGCCCGCAGCCAGCGCGGTCAGCGATACGAACATCAGGAACGGGAAGGTCAGCCGCAACAGGTCGACGATCAGCTGGTGTTGGCCGGGTTGCGGATGCACATTGTTGGAAAAAACCTCCGCCAACCACGGCGCGCCCAACATGCCCAGCGCGGTGATCAGCAGCAGCACGCCAGACAAGGTGCCGGCAGTGCGCGCGACCAGTTCACGCAATTCGGCGTGTGTCCTCTTTTCCTTGATTTCGGTGAACACTGGCACGAAGGCGGTGGAGAAAGACCCCTCCGCGAACAGCCGCCGCATGAAATTGGGGATGCGGAATGCCACCCAGAAGGCATCGGTCATCCAGCCCGCGCCGAACACAGTGCTGAAGCTGATGTCGCGGATCAATCCGAACACACGACTGAGCATGGTCATGCTGGCGAATGCCAGGATCCCGCGGGTCATGCTACGCACGCGCTTGTCGGGTAGCCGCGGTGTCGACGCCGTCATACGAGCTGCCGTGTGATCGAAGGGCAGCTGTTGACCCAAGCCATTGAATCCGCCATAATTTCGGGTCTACCAGACTCATTCGATCGTTGGCAGTCCTGCCATCGGCCGGTTCCTTCAGCCCCATGTATTGCTGCCCTGAGCCCTGCTCTGCGCAGAATCAACCCAGGATTTCCATCGTGGCCAATATCAAGTCCGCCAAGAAGCGCGCCAAGCAGACCGTCGTGCGCAATGCCCGCAACGTCGCCCAGCGCTCCATGCTGCGTACCGCCGTCAAGAAAGTGATCAAGGCGCTCGACGCCCGTGACGCAACCGCTGCCACCGAGGCCTTCACCAGCGCTCAGCCGCTGCTGGACCGGTTCGCTGCCCGTGGCCTGATCCACAAGAACAAGGCGGCCCGTCACAAGTCTCGTCTGACCGCGCGCATCAAGGCGCTCGCAGCTGCCTGATCGCGTTCCCGCTTCGGCGGGATGTGCCTGAAGCCCGGCTCCGGCCGGGCTTTTCGTTGTATGTGTCTTCATGGTGTCCGTAACGAATGCGGATGTGCTGGCTTGATATCCGATGCCGCAAACAGAAGACCCGGCCATGGCCGGGTTTTTCGTGTCCTGCATGCCGGCCTCAAGCATCATTGCCGGCATCGTAGGGTTGTGCCGCCACCTCGGCGTCCTGCGCTTCCTCGCGCAATCGGTCGAAGAACGCCTGCACCGCCAGCATGATCGGCCAAGTGCCATCGCGGCCAATCGCGGACACCGTAAACCAGGGCTGATCCCAACCCAGTTCGCGCACTACTGCTTCCGAGGTTGCGCGCGCTTCGTCCTCGAACATCAAGTCGGCCTTGTTCAACACCAGCCACCGCGGTTTTTCCAGCATCGCCGGATCGTATTTGCGCAGCTCGTGTTCGATCGCGCGCACCTGCTCGGCCGGGGTTGCTTCGATCCCGCCTTCCATCGGCGCAAGGTCCACGAGGTGCAGCAGCAGGCGGGTGCGCTGGACATGGCGCAGGAACAAGCTGCCAAGACCGGCGCCATCGGCGGCACCTTCGATCAACCCGGGGATATCGGCAATCACGAAGCTGCGCCCGGGCTCCACGCTGACCACGCCCAGGTTCGGATACAGCGTGGTGAAAGGATAGTCGGCCACTTTGGGCGTCGCCGCGGAAACGGCACGCACGAACGTGGACTTGCCTGCGTTGGGGAAGCCAAGCAAGCCGACATCGGCCAACAGTTTGAGTTCGAACCTGAGGGTGCGCTCTTCGCCTTCTTCGCCGGAGGTCGCGCGGCGCGGACTGCGATTGACCGAACTCTTGAAATGCATGTTGCCAAGGCCACCCTTGCCGCCATGCGCCACCAACATGCGATGGCCATGCTCGGTGAGGTCGCCAATCACTTCGTCGGTATCGACGTTGTGGATCACGGTGCCGATCGGCACCGTGATCAGGATGTCCTCGCCGGCCTTGCCGTAGGCCTGCCGGCCCATGCCGTTCTCGCCGCGCTGCGCCTTGAAGTTGCGCTGGTGGCGGAAGTCGACCAGGGTGTTGAGGTTCTCGTCGGCCTGTACCCAGACGTCACCGCCATTGCCGCCATCACCGCCGTCCGGTCCACCAAGCGGGATGAATTTTTCGCGGCGGAATCCAATGCAGCCGTTGCCGCCATTGCCTGCGGTGACGGTGATTTCGGCTTCGTCGACGAGTTTCATAATGGGATTGTCGCAGTGTTGGATGAAGTGGGAGCGAAGTGAGCACGCCCCGCAAACGAAAAACCCCGCCGAAGCGGGGCTCTTCACGATACGCTTTGCCGATTACGCGACAGCAAGGACGCTGACGGTGCGGCGCTTCTTCGGACCCTTGACGGAAAACTCAACGGTGCCGTTGATCAACGCGAACAGCGTGTGATCGCGACCAAGCCCGACGCCCATGCCTGGATGGAACTGGGTGCCGCGCTGGCGAACGATGATGTTGCCGGCATCGATCGCCTGGCCACCATAGATCTTCACGCCGAGGTATTTCGGGTTGGAGTCGCGGCCGTTGCGCGAGGAACCTACGCCCTTTTTATGTGCCATGACTGCGTCTCCTTAGTTCTTCTTTGAATCGGTTTTGTCGCCGGAA
>JBDSGA010000202.1:0-4991 GCA_039919235.1 Thermomonas sp.
TGTGGCGCGGTGCCGGTGCCTGAAGACCAATTGCCGGTGAACCTGCCCGAAGACGTTGCCGACGCCTTTGCCACCGGTGACGTGCATTCCCCGATCAAGTCCGACCCCGCTTGGCGCACGACCACATGCCCAAGTTGCGGCGGCCCGGCCGAGCGCGAAACCGATACGTTCGATACGTTCATGGAGTCGAGCTGGTACTACGCGCGCTACACCAGTCCCGGCGCAGCCGACATGGTCGACGAGCGAGCCAATTACTGGTTGCCAGTTGACCAGTACATCGGTGGCATCGAACACGCGATCCTGCACCTGATGTACTTCCGCTTCTATCACAAGCTCCTGCGCGACGCGGGCCTGGTGGCATGCGATGAGCCCGCGACGCGGTTGCTCACCCAGGGCATGGTCATCGCGGATACGTTCTATCGCGAAAACGAGACCGGCGCGAAGGAATGGATCAATCCAGCCGACGTCGAACTGCATCACGACGAACGCCTGCGGGTGACCGGGGCAACCTCGTTGCTTGATGGCCTGCCAGTGCTGGTGGGTGGCACCGAGAAGATGTCGAAGTCGAAGAACAACGGCGTCGACCCGCAGGTGATGGTGGACAAATACGGCGCCGACACCGTGCGCCTGTTCTCGATGTTCGCCGCGCCGCCGGAACAGTCGCTGGAATGGAACGAGGCCGGCGTCGAAGGCATGGCGCGTTTCCTGCGCCGGTTGTGGCGTGATGTACACGTGCATGTCGCCCAGCCTGATCATCCGGACGTGGATCCGGGTGCGCTGGACGCGGTGCAGAAAACCATGCGCCGGCATACCCATGAAGCGATCCGCAAGGTCAGTGATGACTACGGTCGCCGGCACAGTTTCAACACCGCCATTGCGGCCTTGATGGAACTCTTGAACCACCTCGGCAAGTTCAGCGACATGAGCGACCAGGGGCGCGCGGTTCGCCATGAAGCGTTCGAGGCCATCGTGCTGCTGTTGAACCCGATTACCCCGCATATCAGCCATGCGCTATGGCAAGTGCTGGGCCATGTGGAGGCATTGCTCGAAGACATTCCATTCCCGCAGGCCGATCCGTCTGCGCTGGAACGCAATGCGGTGACCATGGCGGTGCAGGTGAACGGCAAGCTGCGCGCGACCATCGAGATGGCGCCCGACGCCAGCCGTGAGACGGCCGAGGCGGCGGCACTCGCCGAGCCCGCGATCGTGCGGGTGCTGGACGGGCTGACGGTTCGCAAGGTGATAGTGGTGCCAGGCAAGATCGTCAACATCGTGGCGGGCTGACTTGGTGTCGCCGGTGGCTCGCGGCTGGCGTTTGCGCGAATTGCGCTTCGCGAAACTTCACTCCGGCCGCGTTTCCGGTCAGACTTCGGGCATGAAGTCACCCCTCCTGACCGCTGTCCTCGCCACCGCCCTGTTATCCGGCTGCGGTTTTCACCTGCGCAACGCGCTCAGCCTGCCGGCAAACCTCGGTCCGGTGCGGGTGCTGGCCACTGATCCATACAGCGCGCTCGCTGAAAACCTGGCCGATGGCCTGGAGCGCGCGGGCGCACAGGCGGCGCCCAAGGATGCGACGGCTGGCGTGGCGACTTTGCAGGTGATTTCCGAGCAATGGGCCGACACCCCGATCAGCAATGACCAGTTTGGCCGCGCGCAGGAGTTTTCGTTGCGCTACGCGGTGGTCTTTACCCTGCGCCGCGCGGATGACAGTGTCGTGGTGCCGCAGCAGGCAGTCGAACTGTCCCGCGATTACCTGGCGCCGGCAGTGGATTCCATCGGCAAGGCCAGCGAGCGCGAACTGTTGGTGCGTGAACTGCGCCGCGACATGGCGACCGCGATCCTGCGTCGCGTGGATGCCGCGACCAAGCATGCCGCGCCTGTCGTCAACTAAGCGAAGTCCGGCGATGTCTGGAGCAGGCCGTCTCCTCAGTGCCTGTTTGCGCCTGACGTCGTGGAACTGACACCGGACCGCATCGCCAGGCAATTGGCGGTCGAACCAATGCGCCCGGCATGGCTGGTGGCCGGGTCGGAAACGTTGTTAGTGCTTGAAGCTGCGGACGAGATCCGCAAGACGGCGCGCGCGCAAGGCATCGATGAGCGCGAAGTCCACGACATGGAAGGCCGTGACGCCGACTGGGACGGGCTGGCGGCCTCGATCAATGCGCCTAGTCTGTTTGCCAATCGGCGCCTGATCGAATTGCGCCTGCCCACCGGCAAACCCGGCAATGCAGGCAGCAAGCTGATCTGCGAGCTCTGCGCGGAACCGCCGCAGGACGTGGTGCTGCTGGTGATCGCCAACGAATGGTCGCGCTCGCACAGTGGCAAGTGGAGCGAGGCGATCGGGCGCATCGGCCACAGTTGCATCGCTTGGCCGATCAAGCCGCATGAGCTCAATGGCTGGATCGAGCGCCGCCTGCGCAGCCGCGGGATCAAGGTCACCCCGGATGCAGTCGGACAGCTGGCGCAGCGCGTCGAAGGCAACCTGCTGGCGGCGGCGCAGGAAATCGACAAGCTGGCATTACTGGCCGGCTCGGGTGGCGGTGACACACTGGATGCCAAGGCGATGGACTCGCTGGTGTCCGATTCGGCCCGTTTCGACGTGTTCCGGCTGGTCGATGCCGCGTTGAACGGGCAGCCTGCGCAGGTGTCGCGGATGCTGGCCGGCCTGCGCGCCGAAGGCGAAGCGGTGCCGGCGCTGTTGGGCATGGTCGCGAAGGAAATGACCACCCTCGCTGCCCTGTCGCGCGCGCGCAACCTGGCCGCGGAATTCAAGGCGTTGCGGGTATGGGACTCGAAACAGGCGGTGTATACGCGCGCCTTGAAGCGGCATTCGCCTGCGCGCTGGCAGCGGTTCGTGGCCGATGTCGGCCAGGTGGACCGCATCGCCAAGGGCCGCGTGCGGCTCGGCGAGGAATCCGCCGATCCCTGGCTGCAACTGGAACGCGTGTTGCTGGCGGTAGCCGACAAGGGCGCGCTGGGCTTGCTGAGCTCGTGAGTCTGTCGGCTTTACGGGTCTGCTTCGGCGGCACCTTCGATCCGGTGCATAACGGTCATTTGGCCATCGCCTGCACGGTGCGCGATGCGCTGTCGGCGCAGGTCACCTTGTTGCCGGCCCACGATCCGCCGCACAAGGGCCCGACCCGCGCCGATGCCTTGCAACGCGCTGAAATGTTGGAACTCGCGGTCGAGGGCCTGCCCGGCCTGAGCGTGGATCGCCGAGAATTGAACCGCGACGGCCCGTCATGGACGGTGGACACGCTGGCCGAGCTGCGCATGGAATTGGGTGCTGAGGCGCCAATTGCGTGGCTGGTCGGCGCCGATTCGCTGCTGCAACTGGCCAGCTGGCATCGTTGGCGCGAATTGTTCCAGCTGGCGCATGTCCTCGCCGTGCAACGCCCCGGCGCGCTGGTCGAGGCCGAGCTCCTGCGCACCCAGGCGCCTGACGTTTTCGAGGAAATCCTGCCGCGTTGGCAGCGGCTGGATGCGTTGGCCGAACATTCACAAGGCGGCTTCGCGCTGGTGCCGATGCCCGCATTGCGTCCGGAATCTTCGACTGAACTGCGCCGCCGCATCCATGATGGCGAACCTTGGCAGGACTGGGTACCGCCCGCCGTTGCGGCCTACATCGTCCGTCACGAGCTCTACAAAGCGCCCACCGTTATACTGCCCACATCCCCAGCGAGCGACCGCACTTGACCACTACCGCCCACGTCATCAAGACCAGCCTGCCCAATCCACCGCCATCAGTGGAAACGCTGCTCAAGACCGTTCATGCCGCGGTAGAGGAATTGAAGGGAAAGGACATCACCGAAATCGACGTGCGCGGCAAGAGCAGCGTCTGCGATTACATGGTGGTGGTCTCCGGCACGTCGAGTCGGCACGTCAAATCGATTGCCGATGAAGTGGTCCGTTTCGCCAAGAAGCTCGACGTCATGCCGTTGGGCGTGGAAGGCGAGCGCGAGGCCGAATGGGTGCTGGTTGACCTGGGCGATGTGGTGGTCCACGTGATGCTGCCGCGCGTGCGCGAGTTCTATGCGCTGGAACGGCTGTGGACGGTGGGCGACCAACCGCCCGAATACGGCGCATAAAATTTCGATGCGCGGCCAATGAAGTCGCGCTTGATTGCGATCGGTGAACGCGCGCCCGGATGGGTGGCTGAAGGCTTCGCCGAATACCAGAAGCGCCTGTCGCACTGGCTGCCGCTGGAACTGATTGAAGTGGAACCGGGCCTGCGTGGGAAAGGACGCGATACCGTGCGTGCCACCAGCGACGAAGGTGCACGCGTGCTGGCTGCGTTGCCGAAGAATGCCTATGTGGTCGCACTGGATGGGCGCGGCAAGCCCTACGATTCCGAGCAGCTGTCACGCCGGCTTGAGCATTGGCGGCAACAGGGCCGCGATCTCGCATTCCTGATCGGCGGCCCGGAAGGGCATGCGCCGGAGGTCATCCAACGTGCGGATGAGACCTGGTCGTTGGGCCCGCTGACACTGCCGCACATGCTGGTTCGCCTAGTGCTGGCCGAGCAGGTGTACCGGGCCGCCGCGCTATTGGCCAATCATCCCTACCATCGCGGATAAATCAGGTTGCAGCGATGCAAGCAGGCAAGACCCCGCGTCAGCTCTCTCACATGAAGGTCATGTGAAATCGGGGGGGGACGCCTTACACTCGTTAGACAAGCGTCTTCTCGAGCCGGGTGTGGTTGATCCGGAGTTCGGCTATGACTGCGCCAGTGTCTGCCTGACACGGCACCAGATATCGCCATTGAGGTCGCATGAACCAGAACAAGAACGAGAACAAGAACGAGCCAGAACAGGCATCGAAGATAGTCTCGCCTGGATCCGCAAAGCCACAGCTGATCGTCGGCATCGGTGCATCTGCCGGCGGGCTGGAAGCGTTCAAGACATTTTTCAGCCACATGCCGGTCGACAGCGAAATGGCCTTCGTGCTGGTCCAGCACCTGGCACCCGATCACATCAGCCTGCTGAGTGAAC
>JBDSGA010000203.1:0-6250 GCA_039919235.1 Thermomonas sp.
CCCTGGATGAGCCGGGTGAAAAAAACCAGGACGTGGTCGACATGAACACCTGCGGCCTGGCGCTGCGCGAGCGTTTCGGCTTCCCGGATGCGCGTTGCCCGAACGACAGTCCGATGGCCGAACTGGATGGTGCGATCCTGGCGATGCCGGATATCCCGGAAAATGAGGGTGAAGTGTTGGCAAGCAGCACGAGCCCGTCATCGCCGGTAGCCCCTGTTTCCCAGACAGCACCGGCAGTTTCAGCAAAACCGGTTGAATCCAAGCCCGCGCGATCACCTGATTCGCAGATCGAGCAGCAAGACCCTGACGCGATCGATCCGAATGCCGCAAACGACTGACGTCATTGGCTCGGTAGTACCGGCTCAATCGATTTCGAAACGTTGCACTTCCTGCAGTTGCGCCATCGCCCTGCGCAGGCTGCCGCCAGTCAGACTGTCGTCCATTTTGCGCCCGAGTGCGGCGTGTTCCGGGCGACGCGCCCAGCGGTGAAACCAGAACGTACCAAGCAATCCGGCCACACCGATGGCAAGGCCACTCCAGACCAGCCACGGCGCGTTCGCCAGCAGGTCGACATCGCCCAGCCCGACCAGCACCATCAGGATCGGCACCCACAGGAACCACCAGGGCAGGCCGGCGATCATGCCGCTGCGCACGTAAAACGTGCGAGTGCGTGCGAGCTGCTTCTGGATCTCGATGACCGGCGCCGCGTGGTCGATGTTCGCAAGCTGGCCCAGCACCATGCCCGCGCTGGCGATCGTCAACACACCGTAGGCATTCAGCACGATGCCGGCCACGATGACGGATGCAAATTTCGGCTCGCTCATCCACAGCAAGCCGACCAATGCGATACATGGGATACCGAATAGCAGGATTTGTGCAACTTGGCCCCAGAACAATGGTCGCAAGTTGCTACGTGTCTTCGCCAAGGTGCGTTCGCGCAGCTCATGCAACTTCAATGCGTTATTGAGTTGCAGCCGTTGCTCCAGGGTTTGCCAAGCGGATTTGAAGTCGTCGAGTTCCATCGTCATGTCCATTGTGTGTTTGCTAGCGTCAGAGTTCGTCACGGATGCGCTGTTTCAGGCGTCCGATCTTGGTGGAGACATTGCTTTCGCTGATGCCGAGGATCTCGGCGATTTCACGTTGGCCGCGTTCTTCGAGGTAAAGCAGCAGCAGCGCGCGATCCAACGGTGCTTGCCTGGCGATGAAGCGTTGCAACTGTTGCAGGTGCTGCTCGGTTTCGGGGTCGGCGGCGTTGCCGTCGGCGATGTCATGCAATTCGTCGTCAAGCGGGATCGCGTCATGCCGCAGGCGCACGCTGTTACTGCGCACGTGTGAAATCGCCACGTTTAATGCGATGCGATACATCCACGTCGTGGCGTTGCGCGCGGGATCAAGTCCTGGCCACGCGCGCCACAACTGCGCCGCGATTTCCTGGGCCAGGTCGGCGCGGTCATCGCTGCCGCGCGCATAGGTATTGGCAACCTTGAACACGATCCCGGCATGGCGTTGCAACAGAGCGCTGAAGGCGCCGTGTGCGCTGCTTGCGTTCATGCCGGAAGCCGTCGAGGCAAACGTTGTAGCTGCGATGTGGGCGGAACGATCCATGCGCTGCGTGTGATCCGGATGGCGGGCGTTGTTGGTGCGCCCCTCAACCCCATGATTCGCAGCAGCGCCGGAAATCTCACACGCATCGAAAAAATCCGTTTGCCGACTCAGCGCCCGCCGCCACCTCCGCCGCCTCCGCCACCACCCGAGGAGCCGCCGCCGCCCGAACCCGACGAACTGCCGGGTGGCGAGGACGACGACGCGATTTGCGAACTCAAGCTGTTGCCGACCGCCTTGCTCAGGCTACCCAAGCTGTCCATGCCGCCCCCGCTGTACCAGGCGATGCCAGTAGTGGCTGCCGCCGCCGCAGCAGCGCCCACGGCGAGGGTGAATTTCTTGGTCCACGCATCTTCGACCTCCAGCGCCACCGCGTAGGGGAGCAGGAACTCGTAACGCTTGGCATCCAGCATTGGCGGGCGTTCACTTGCGCCGCTGATCTCGGGGCCGGGCATGCTGGCCAGTTCATCGCGCTCGGCCACGGCGAGGTAACGCTTGAGGCCCTCGATCTCGTCCAGCATCTTGCGACCTGCGGGCGTGGGTGCGCGTACCAATTTTCCGAACGTGATCATGATCATGAACATAATCAGGAGTACGCCGATGATCAGCGGAATGCCGGCACCGTCTGCCACCATCACTGATGCCACGCCGGTAGCGACCACGATCAGGAATGCCCAGCCCACGCTGCCGCCGTTGGTCTTGAACATCTTGCCGTCGTAAAGCGCCGCGAGTGTCTTGGCGTGTGCCGCCTGTGCCGCCTGCATGGTGCTCGCATTCGTGTCGTTGAGCACCAGCGGACTGCCTGCTGCGAACAGCTTGGCCTGCAGGATTCGCAGCGAATCCGGCAGGGTTGCAATGCCATCGCTGCGCGTGCGGATCAGCGTCCATTCGTCTTTTAGAAATGCCTTTTCACGCTCGATGCGCAGGAATCCAGCCACTGCCAATGCCAGCACGTCGGCGGAGAAGCAGCGGTTGTCGTGGCCCATGCGTTGGACGAAGCGCAGCGCCGCCGGGGAGTAGCCCTGCGGCGGGTCGTAGCGTGCAATCACGATGCCCGGGTTCGGGTCGCGGCCAATGGCGCTCCAGCGTCGCAAGCAAAATACGAGCAGTAGCAGAAGGCCAGCCAGCGCGACCAGCACGCCGCCATTGTCCTTGAGTAGCCACATGCCGCGTTGCGCACGACTCGGTTCAGGCATCAGTCCCTTCGGAAAGCTCAGGACGATGGTCAGGCCTTCGTTCGGCGCAAGTGGTCGAGTCAGTTGCCAATGCGCCTGCCCAGGCGCCGGTAGACTGGCGATATAGTCCTGCCCCTTGCTGCCTTCCGGCCCGGTATAACCTTCAGCCTTCAACTGATCGACAGGCACCGGCTGCGGCAGGCGCAGTTCGACGCTGCTGGTTTCAATCGGGAAGTCCCAGCCCAGCCCGATCGCGTTCCAGTAAAGCTCGTCGTGATCCGCGAAGAAGCCGAGTTGTCGTGTGGTGCGATAGTGAAGCGTATAGGTGTACTCCGCCGGCACCGGCAGGAAATCATTGTTGCCGGTATTGATGCGCACGCCATTGGACTGATGTTCGATGAACCACGGTTCGGTCTTGCCGTCGCGCAGGACGTCGATGACCCGCAGCTCAACCACCACGTTGTTACCGTGGCGATCCTTGTAGCGGGTCGGGAAGTCGCGGTAAATGCCGCGGCGGATGTTGGTGCCCTCGGCGCGCACCTTGATCTTTTCGTGCACGCTCAGGCTACCGTCGCTATTGACCTGCAACTGGCTGTCGTAGCTGAGGATGCGTTCCTGGGCGAATGTCCCCGAGGCGGGAAGCAGGAGCAGCGTGGTGGCGAAAAAAATTGCAAAGAGTCTGCTCATGATTGCAGGTCCAGTTTGACCGCGTCGCGGCTGTCCGCCTCGGCCTGGAAGAACGCGACATCGGCAAAGCGACCCATCTTTGCCACCAACAGGTCGGGGAAGCGTTGCGTGCCGTCGTTGTAGTCGCGCACCGCACCGTTGTAGAAGCGCCGCGCGTACTGTAGTTGCTCTTCGACCTTGACCAGATCGCCCTGCAACTGGGCGAAGTTCTGGTTCGCCTTGAGATCTGGATAGGCTTCCTTCAAGGCGATCACACGCCCGAGCGCGTGTTCCAGTGACGCTTCCACATCGCCAAGCTGGCCCGGTTGCTTCAATCCCATGGCCTTGCTGCGCAAGTCCGTCACGGCCTGCAACGTGGCCGCTTCGTGCCCGGCGTAAGCCTGGACGACGTTGACCAGTTGTGGCACCAAGTCATGCCGACGCTGCAATTGCACGTCGATGTCGGCCCAGGCAGTGCGTTGTTGATTGCGCAGGCGCACCAGGCGGTTGAAGGCCAACACGCCCCAACCCAGCAAGGCGAGCAATACGGTCAGGAACAGCAGCATCGGGCGGTCTCCGCAAACGGCATGCACGGATGGTAAACGCTCAAACCATTGTGCAGAGGCCGGCTTTCAGAGCCCTTGGAGGCTTGCCGGGCGCGTTCGCCCAGGCCAGGACTCACGCAGCGGCGACGATTTCGATCTGCATGTCAGCGAGGCGCACGAATTGCCCGGCGCGGATCTTTGCGGTCTTGCGCAATTCCTGCTTGCCGTCGACGGACACATCACCACTCGCGACTAGCGCCTTGCCGGCGCCGCCGCTATCGCACAGGCCCACCAACTTCAGCAGTTGGTTGAGTTCGACGAAGTCATGTTCTAGCTGGAATTCAATCTGCTGCATGCCGGTTTCGATATGACGAGGGCGCGACACCGAATGTACTCGATGCCGCGCCCTCGAAGATTGCACTGGAGCATGTGTAGTGAAAATTTCCGGCGAATTATTGCCGCAGGAAATCAGGGTGGTTGGTTAGCTGCCCTTGTACAACTTCGGGAACAATTCTTTCAAATGCACGAGTTTCGGGGCGTCGTTGTAGACGATGTAGGGCTGGTTGGGATTCAGCCGCAGGTAGTCCTGGTGATAGGCCTCGGCCGGGTAGAACGCCTTGAGCGGTTCGACCTTGGTCACGATGGGCGCACTAAACGCTTTTGTGGCGGTCAATTGCGCAATGTAGGCATTGGCGAACTTCTGCTGATCTGCACTCGCGGCAAAGATTTCCGAGCGATATTGCGTGCCGGTATCCGGCGCTTGCCGATTAAGCTGGGTCGGATCGTGCGCCACCGAAAAATACACTTTCAGCAATTGCCCGTAGCTGACTACTTTCGGGTCGTAGACCACGCGTACCGCTTCAGCATGTCCGGTCTGGCCGGTGCCGACCACGGCATAGTGCGCCGTTATCGCGTTGCCGCCGGAGTAGCCGGAGACCACATCCTTGACGCCCTTGACGTGCTCGAACACGGCTTCGACACCCCAAAAGCAGCCACCTGCAAAGACCGCGACCTGGTCTTTGCCAGCGGCGAGCGGCGCATCAACTTTCGGGTCCGGCAACGTGACCGGCTTGCTGCGTGCGCCCGCCAGGCTGCAGGCGCCGACGAGCGCGACCATGGCGATGGCGAGTGTGGAACGGCGTGCGATGTTCATGCGGATTCCTCGGTGAGGTTCTTGGTGGGACGTTTCATGCGCGGGTCGCCTGCTCATGCCGCAGCAAACCGCAGCGATGCCGAATTCATGCAGTACCGCAGGCCGGTCGGCTTCGGGCCATCGTCGAAGACATGACCCAGATGGGCTTCGCAACGCGTGCAGCGGATCTCGGTGCGGGCCATGCCCAAGGTGCGGTCGCTGTCCTCGATCACGTTTTCCTTGGCGATCGGCTGCCAGTAGCTCGGCCAGCCAGTGCCGGATTCGAACTTGGTCGCCGAATCGAACAAGGCGGTGTCGCAACAGAGGCAGCGGAACACGCCCTTGCGGTGTTCATTGAGCAGCGGGCCGGTGAACGGGCGTTCGGTCGCCGCGTGCCGGGCGACTTGGTAGGACAGCGGCGGCAACTGCTGTTTCCAGGCGGCGTCCGTCTTGATCAGGCGGTCGAGGCTTGCCGTGCGCAGGCGCTTGCCGGTGTTGGAAAACTCGACCACGGTGACCTTGCCCGGCGTGGTCTTGATGGGCGTGCCTGCGGCTTCGCTACTGCGGGCGCAACCCAGTGCAAGGCCTGCGACGGCCAGCGAGCAGGTTGAAAGGAATGAGCGACGCGACAGCGCGCTCTCGGTTTCCACAGCTGGTTTGAAGAGGTTCATGTCAATCAATTCGTCCGAAGGCATGCAATGGTTACGCGACCCGGATACGCATGGATGCATGCTGCGGCAATCTTGCGGCAGACCATTCATCGGCAGGATGGGTTGGGTGGCGTCAAGCGAATGGTTCAGTGCATGGGTGGGCGTATGCTCGCGTTCCCTTCGTCCTGATCCGGAGCTCCACCATGCTTGCCTACGCCACACTGGGAACCCGTGACATGGACAAGGCGGCTGCCTTTTACGACGAGGTACTGGGCGTGCTCGGCGCCAAGCGTTTCATGGAGGAACCGGGTTACTTCATTGCTTGGGGCACGTCGCAGGACGGCGCCGGTCTCGGGATTTCCTATCCATTCGACAAGCAGCTCGCCACGGTCGGCAACGGGACCATGGTTGCGCTGGGCGCCAGCAATCGCGAGCAGGTGGATGCGGTGTACGCCAAAGCCATGGCCTTGGGTGGTGCCG
>JBDSGA010000204.1:0-7596 GCA_039919235.1 Thermomonas sp.
ATGCGCGTGGCACCAACGCTTATCTGCATCACCGGTGGCGGGTTGCAGGCGGCACCCGTTTCCCGTTCACCGCCAAGGCCGTGCAGCGCCTGCATGCGCGCGCCGGAGGCGTACCGCGCCTGCTCAACGTGATCGCCGAACGCGCCCTGCTCGCTGGTTATGCACGCGATGCCGCGGCGATTGATGCGCGCCTGGTCGATACCGCAGCCAACGAGGTGCTGCCGCGAACCGGCAGACGCATAGGGTGGCCGTGGCTAGCCGCTACGATTTTGGTGGTCATCGCCGCCGTGGCCGCGACCCAGTTCCGCGGCACGAAGGCTCCGCAACCGGCACCTGTTGGATCACCATCCGGAATGTTGGCCGCCCGCCCAACCCCAGGGCGTGATGCAATGCCCATCACCAGACTGGACGCGACCGGCTTGACCCAGCTGATCGGCGCCACCGGCGACACCCCACTTCCGGGGTGGCAAGCGATGTTGGCGCTTTGGCAACTGCCTGCTGAGACCATCACCGTGGATCCCACCGGGCCCTGCAGCCCGGCCGCAAATCCGGAGATCCACTGCGTGCAAGGCAATGCGAGCCTGAACACCTTACTGGCACTGGACCGCCCGATGTTGCTGCGCTTGCACGATGCCAATACCGACGCTTGGGCACTGCTGCTGGGCGCGGATGCTCGGCGCGCGCGCATCCGCATTGGCGAGCGCACCTTCGACATCGATCGTGTGCAATTGCTCGCACGCTGGAATGGACGTTACGCCAGCCTCTGGCGCGGGCCGGCGATGCTGGCCTCCGCGCTGCGGCCGGGTGCCAACGGCCCGGCGGTCGACTGGTTATGGCAGCAAGTCTTGCCGGGCGCGAACGCGGTGACCGGCACGGCGTACGACGACACCCTGCGAGCCGCGGTCAAGACCCTGCAACAGGCGCGCGGATTGCCCGCGGATGGGGTCGCCGGGCCACTGACGTTGATGTCGCTGGGCAGTGAATTGCCCGGCCCCCGCTTGCTGCGCGCACTGGACTGAACTGATGTCGTTGATCCTGGAAGCCTTGCGCAAATCCGAAGCTGAACGTCGCCGTGGCCTGGCCCCGGACGTGGCGTTGGAATTGCCGCCGACGCGGGCCTCGCGCCCGCGCGCCATGACGACATGGCTGCTCCCGGCGCTAGCGGTGGCCGCCTTGCTGGTGCTGGCGGGATGGTGGTCAAGACGCGAACCCGCGAACGCCCCTTCAACAGCGACGACGACAGAAACCGCCGACGAAACGCCGACCCTCGCGCCGGAAGCGATCGCTTCACTTCCACGGGCAATCCCACGCATCGAGCCGAGGCCGGCAGTCGTCGCCAGCAAGCAAGCACACGACATACCGGCAGCCAGCGCACCGCCGCCCGTAGCCTCTCACCCGACGCCATTCATACCAACGCCGATGCCCACGCAACCAGCACCGGGCCCGGCGCGGCCACTGCCACTGCCGCCAGTCGATATCAGCAACGACAGCGCCATGCTGCCGCCGGTGAAGTTGAGCATGCTGATGTGGGATGACGTGCCGTCGAAGCGCTTCGTCATCCTCAACGGTCAGCGCATGTCCGAAGGGGATCACAGTGGCGCGATCACCGTGATTGCGATCGAACGCAGTGGCGTGGTGTTGGAAAGCAACGGCGCCAAGGCACGGGTACCGCTGCCCTGAGCCGCCATCGGCATGCGCGCGACACGCACGACCGCTTGTCATGAACCCGTCCCGTTGATGAATGGCAACGCCTGAGGTTGAAGTTCCTGCATCCTTGCGAAGCCAGGCGGCGTAACCCTGGCATGCCTCCGGACGAATCGATCAACATGGATATCTTCAAATCAGCTGTCGCAACGGAGAGCGCGCTGTCGCGACGCTCATTTCTCTCCACCTGCTCGCTTGCGGTCGCGGGCCTCGCGCTTGGCTGCAGCCGCAGCAGTGAAGCCGCGGGCACGCCGATCAAGACCACGCCGGGCAAAGTCACCGTGGTCGAGTTTTCCAACGCCGGCAAGCGCTTGCGCACCGCGAGCGTTGACCGCCTGATCAAGACGGACGCCGCCTGGAAACAACAGTTGCCGCCGCTGTCCTTTCAAGTCGCCCGGCATGCGGCCACCGAACGCCCGTTCACCGGCCCGCTGCTGAACGAACACGGCAAGGGTGTGTTCCGCTGCCTGTGCTGCGACACCGCCTTGTTCGATTCGGCCACCAAGTTCGAATCCGGTACCGGCTGGCCGAGCTACTGGCAGCCGATCGCGAAGCAGAACGTGATCGAGGACAGCGACCGCACGTTGGGCATGGCCCGCACCGAGATCCGCTGCACGCGTTGCGAAGCTCATTTGGGACATGTGTTCGACGATGGCCCGAAGCCGACCGGCCTGCGCTATTGCATGAATTCGGCATCGCTGCGTTTCGCTGCCGCATGAGCAAGCGACCCGAGCATGAAATATCCCGTCACGCACCTCACCGAGGAATCCGCATGAACATCGCACGCCGTTCCACCCTCGCCATCGCCATGGTCGCCCTCGTCGGCGTCTGCAGTTTGGCGGGCGCACGCAGCAAGCCAGTCGCGTTGCCGGCCCCCAAGGTTGATGCGCCGCTCGCCGCTGGCAAAGACCAGGTCGCGGTCTTCGCCGGTGGTTGCTTCTGGGGTGTCGAAGCCGTGTTCGAGCACGTCAAGGGCGTCAAGAATGTCGTCTCCGGGTACTCCGGTGGCAGCGCGGTGACGGCGCACTATGCCGTGGTCGGCACCGGCCAGACCGGACATGCTGAAGCGGTACGCGTGGTTTACGACCCGAAAGTCGTCAGCTACGGGCAATTGCTGAAAGTGTATTTCTCGGTGGCCCACGATCCGACCCAGCTCAACCGGCAAGCGCCGGATACCGGCACCCAATATCGCTCGGAAATCTTCGCTGCCAGTGCAGATCAGCAGAAGTTCGCCAATGCCTACATCGCACAATTGACGGCCGCGAAAGCGTTCAGTGCACCCATCGTGACCAAGGTCGAACCGCTCAAGGCGTTCTACCCGGCCGAGGCTTACCACCAAGACTACCTGCGGCTTAATCCCAACCAGCCTTACATCGTCTTCAACGACGCGCCGAAACTCGTGCACCTGAAGGAGTTGTTCCCGCAACTGTACAAGGGCAGCTGACCGACCGCCTGCATTGCTGCGAGGTCGGTTCTCCAGTGCGTTTAAACACAATTCTTTTCAGTGCAACCTGCGAGGGCGTGGCATCGAGTACATTCGGTGCCGCGCCCTCGTCATATCGAAACCGGCATGCAGCAGATTGAATTCCAGTTAGAACATGATTTCGTCGAACTCAACCAACTGCTGAAGCTGGTGGGCCTGTGCGATAGCGGCGGCGCCGGCAAGGCGCTGGTCGCGAGTGGCGATGTGTCCGTCGACGGCAAGCAGGAATTGCGCAAGACCGCGAAGATCCGCGCCGGGCAACGCGTGCGCCTTGGCGACACGCAGATTGAGGTCACCGCTGCGGCGTGAGCCACGCTGTCCAGCGATCACACTCGGCATGCCTGCCAGGGTTCTGAAAGCCGGCCTCTTCACTGACGTTTGAGCGTTTACCATCGGTGCATGCCGTTTGCGGAGACTGCCCGATGCTGCTGTTCCTGATCGTATTGCTCGCCCTGCTGGTTTGGGGCGTATTCGCATTCAACCGGCTGGTGCGCCTGCGCAATCAACAGCGCACTGCCTGGGCCGACATCGACGTGCAGCTGCAGCGTCGGCATGACCTAGTGCCGCAATTGGTCAAGGTCGTACAAGCCTATGCCGGACATGAAGCAGCCACCCTGCAGGCGGTCACCGAACTGCGCAGCCAGGCGATGGGGCTCAAGCAACCCGGCCAGATCGGCGAGGTGGAGGCATCTCTTGAACATGCACTTGGCCGTCTGATCGCACTGCAGGAATCGTATCCGGACCTCAGGGCCAACCAGAATTTCGCCCAGTTGCAGGGCGACCTGGTGAAAGTCGAAGAGCAACTGCAGTACGCGCGACGCTTCTACAACGGCGCGGTGCGCGACTACAACGATGGCAAGCAACGTTTCCCCGACCTGTTGATCGCGAAGATCGGGGGCTTTGCCGATGTCGCGTTTTTCCAGGCCGAGGCGGACAGCCGCGCCGCGGTCAAGGTGGCACTGCAGCCATGAAGTCATTCATCGCGACGTTCCTGCTGTTGCTGCTTGCGCTGCCTGCCTTCGCGCAAGAACGCATCCTCTCGTACCACAGCGACATCCAGATCCAGAGTGACGGCAGCCTGGATGTCCGGGAACACATCAAGGTGCGGGCGGAGGGCAACCAGATCCGCCGTGGCATCACCCGCGATTTGCCGACCCGCTACAAAGACAAATACGGCAACAGCATGGTGGTCGAGATGCACGTCATCGATGTGCTTCGCGATGACAAGATCGAACCATGGTTCATCGAACAGCAATCCAATGGTGTGCGCATCAATATCGGGAACGATGATTTACTGCCGGTGCCGGCGGAATACACCTATACGCTTCACTATCGCGCCACGCGACAACTCGGCTTCTTCGCGGATCACGACGAGCTTTATTGGAACGCGATCGGGACCGGCTGGGATTTCACGATCGAATCTGGCAGCGCCGACGTGCACCTGCCTCGCCCCATTCCCGTGGCACAAATGGCCGCCGAGGGCTACACGGGCGCACAGGACGGCAAAGGCCGGGATTGGGTGGCCAGCCTGCCGGAACCTGGACACGCCCATTGGGACATGACGCGCCAACTGCTGCCTCACGAAGGCATGACCGTGGTGCTCAGTTTTCCCAAGGGTATTTTCGCCGAGCCCACTCGCACCCAGCGAATCCAGTGGCTGCTGAAGGACAACCGCGGTGTACTCATCGCATTGCTAGGCCTGATGTTCATGCTGGGGTACTGCCTTCGCCGCTGGATCGCCGTAGGCCGTGATCCGCGGGCCGGCATCGTGATCAC
Source organism: Thermomonas sp. (assembly GCA_039919235.1). Classification (GTDB taxonomy): domain Bacteria; phylum Pseudomonadota; class Gammaproteobacteria; order Xanthomonadales; family Xanthomonadaceae; genus Thermomonas. The sequence goes on from JBDSGA010000204.1 coordinate 4,964, forward strand.
CCGCTACGACCCGCCTGCCGGCTATTCGCCTGCGGCGCTCCGCTTCATCAAGCGCATGGGCCACGACAACCGCGCATTTTCCGCCGATGTGCTGGCACTGGCAGTGGCCGGCTGCCTACGCATTGAGCGCACGAAGGAAATGTTCAAGGACGAATGGACCTTGGTCTGCGAGGATGTCGATCCGCCTGCAAACCTCCCAGCATCGGAGCGCATTTTGCTGGACAAGCTATTCGACCTGGACAACGTCCTGATCCTCAGCGACGCCAACGCCAGCACCATGCAGGCCGCGCAGCTTGGGCATAACAAAACCCTTGTAGCCCTGTACGACGGCAAGATGTTCAAGACCAATGGCACCAGTCTTGGCTGGGCGTTGCTGATCCTTGCTTTGACGGCAGTCGCATCGTTCTGGATCGGGGGTGGCACCGGCTTGGTCGTGATTATCCCGGTGCTCATCCTCATGCTGGCCATACTGGTGTTGTTCGGCTTTTTGGTGAGTGCACCGACGGTGGAAGGCCGCAAGATGCTGGATGAAATCGAAGGCCTAAGGCGCTATCTCTCGGTTGCCGAACGCAATGAATTAGCGAATCTACCGGATCCCAGTGCACCACCGATGCTGGATGCGAAACGCTACGAATTCCTGCTGCCTTACGCCGTGGCGTTGGAGGTCGAGGATGCGTGGGCGAAGAAGTTCACCCTCGCAGTTGGCGCTGCCGCAGCAGCCGCAACAACTGCTGGAATCGCGTGGTACAGCGGTGGTGGCATGGATAGCTTGGGTAGTTTGAGCCAGGCGGTGGGCAACAGCCTGAGCTCGCAGATTGCGTCGTCATCTTCGCCACCCGGAAGCTCGTCGGGGTCCGGTGGCGGCGGGTCTTCTGGCGGTGGCGGTGGCGGCGGCGGCGGCGGCGGACGCTGAGCCCGCGAGCGATCTCATTCGATGCGTGTGAGATTCCCGGCGCTAGCGCGAATCATGTAGTTGAGGGCGCATATGACGCGCCCGCCAAACGGACCGCACGCATCATATGGATCGCAACGCCCACATCGCAGGAACCACGATGTCATCAACAGTCATCGACATGACGGTAGGTGAATCGCATCGTGTGTTTGGCGAACTGTTGCAGCAGCATGCCGGCATCGTGTTCAAGGTTGCCAACACCTATGCGCGCGGCAGCGATGACCGTGCTGACCTGGCGCAGGAAATCGCCGCGCAGCTGTGGCGCGCATGGCCCAAGTTCGATTCCATGCGCAGCAGCGTTACCACCTGGATGTATCGCATCGCGCTGAACGTGGCTATCTCCCATCTGCGCAGCAACATCGTGCGCCTGCGCCATGACGCGGTCCCGCTCGACGATGACCTGCACGACATCGCCGACGCAAACGCGGCCGACCCCGAAACCGAACAGCAACTGCAACTGCTGCAACGCTTCATCGCACGGCAGGCACCACTGGATCGCGCGCTGCTGCTGCTTTACCTGGAAGAACGCGGCCAGCGCGAGATCGCCGACATCCTCGGGATCAGTGAAAGCAATGTCTCCACCAAGATCGGACGCCTGAAACAGCGCATCCGCGACGAACTCTGAGAACGCTCCGGACAAACAAGGCATGGACATCACAATGGAACTTGACGACTTCAAATCCGCTTGGCACACCCTGGACCAACGGCTGCAACTCAATAACGCATTGAAGTTGCACGAGCTGCGCGAACGCACCTTGGCGAAGACACGCAGCAGCTTGCGACCGTTGTTCTGGGGTCAAGTCGCACAGATCCTGCTATTCGGCATCCCATGCATCGTGCTGGTCGGCTTGCTGTGGATGAGCGAGCCGAAATTTGCATCCGTCATCGTGGCGGGCATCGTGCTGAATGCCTACGGCGTGTTGACGATCGCCAGCGCCGGCATGGTGCTGGGCCAGCTTGCGAACATCGACCACGCGGCGCCCGTCATCGAGATCCAGAAGCAGCTTGCGCGCACCCGCACGTTTTACGTGCGCAGCGGCATGATCGCCGGCTTGCCCTGGTGGTTCCTGTGGGTACCGATCCTGATGGTCCTGCTCGGAATGGGCGATGTCGACCTGCTGGCGAGGGCACCGTCGCTGGTCTGGAGCGGCCTTGGCATCGGTGTCGCGGGATTGCTTGGAACATTCTGGTTCCACCGCTGGGCGCGGCGCCCCGAGCGTGTGGAATTCGGGCGCAAGATGGACGACATCTTGACCGGCGGCAGCCTACGCAAAGCGATGGCGCAGCTGCAGGAAGTGCAACGTTTCGAGCTAGATTGAGCCGGTACCGCCGAGCCAGTGACGTCAATCGATCGCGGCACCCGGATCAACCGCTTCAGGCGCTTGTTGCTCAATTTGGGAATGAGCCGATTGCGCAGGCTTGGACGCAACGGGTTTCAATGAAACCACAGGCACTGTTCGGGATACGGGCGCTACGGGGGGCGACAAGGACGCGCTGCCTGCCGACCGCTCCCCCTCGTTTTCCGGGATATCCGGCATCGTCAGGATCGCGCCGTCCAGTTCGGCCATCGGACTGTCGTTCGGGCAACGCGCATCCGGGAAGCCGAAACGCTCGCGCAGCGCCAGGCCGCAGGTGTTCATGTCGACCACGTCCTGGTTTTTTTCACCCGGCTCATCCAGGG
>JBDSGA010000205.1:0-6361 GCA_039919235.1 Thermomonas sp.
TGCGCATTGCCGCCACCACATACGCCAGCCAAAGCGTGGCGAACAGCAAGGGCGTCGCCCAGCGGATGGTGATTTTCCTGCGGTTGTCGATGCCGACGAACATGGGGTCACTTTACCTTCAGCCTGAAGGCGTTGAATTGTTAGCAACAGGTTAAATTACGCGGTATATTGCATACGGCGTCGTATGTCGCAGGGGCTGCTGAAAGCAGCGCCTAGTGCGCAATGACGAGTGGCAGATGCGTGTGTCTTGCGTCTCCTGCCCTGGCATCAATCCACATCCTTGCAGCAGCGTCTCCGGAGACGATTCAATGAATACCAATTCCCGCAGTTTTCGCGTTACCACGCTGGCGATTGCCGTCCTCGGCACGCTGGCAGCAAGCCAAGCGAGTGCGTCCGGCTTCCAGCTCCGCGAGAACAGCGCCAAGGCGCTTGGTCGCGCCAGTGCCGGTAGTGCGGTCGCCAAGGACGCCGCGGTGGTGTCCAACAACCCCGCGGCGATGGCACAGTTCGACACGTTGACCATGCAGACTGATCTGTCCGTGATCGATCTCAACGCCAAGTTCACGGGTAGTTCCTGCACCAAAGTCAGCCCGACGGTGTGCGTGCCGAGCGGTGGTGGCAATGGCGGCGATCCGGGCTCGCCCACGCTGGTTCCGGCAGTGGCCGTGGTGGTTCCGCTGAGCGGCAACCTGGAACATTTGACCTTGGGTGCCAGCATCAGTGCGCCATTTGGCTTGGCCACAAAATATGACCCGAAGTGGATGGGTCGTTACAACGCCACGACCTCGGACTTGAAAATTCCTGCGCTGACCCTGTCGGCCGCTTACGAAGTCACTCCGACCTTTTCACTTGGCTTGGGCTTCATCTACCAGCGCGCCGATGTGACCCTGGCGAATGGTGTCGATTTCGGTCGCCTGCTCGCTGCGGCCAGCGTCCCGGGTGCACGGCCTGGCAATCCGTTGACCGATGGCTCGGTTTCGATCACCGGTGCCGACAACGGCATCGGTTGGGTGGCGGGCATGCAGTTCACTCCCAATGCGCAGTTCAGCATCGGTTATTCGCATCGTTCCGAGATCAGCCACAACATCAAAGGCAAAGCCGACTTCACTGCCCCGGCTTCATTCACCGGTGCCCAGCCGGCATTCCGAGCCGCCGCGGCTTACTATGCGACGCTGGCGATCAACGATCCGCGCCGCGCCGCGATCCCGCAGCTGCTGGTGCTGGGCAATGGCTTCTCCGATACCGGTGGCAACGCCAAGCTGACTACGCCCACCATCGACACGATCAGCGTGCAATACAACGCAAGCGACGCGTTGCGTTTTTACGGTGACGTGCAGCGCACCGGCTGGACCTCGCTGAAGAGCGTGGTCATCGACTTCGCGAATCCGTACCAGCCTGACAGCGCCGAACCGTTCAACTGGAAGAACACCATGTTCTACAGCGTCGGTGCGGAATACGACCTCAACGAAGCCTTCACCATTCGCGGTGGTATCGCCAAGGATGAGTCACCGACCAATGATATCGACCGCACGCCGCGCCTGCCCGACAACGATCGCATGTTGTATTCGGTCGGTTTCAGCTGGCATGCCAGCGAGCACATCTCGATCGATGCCGCGTACCAGAAGATCACGATCGACAAGCCGAGCGTCAACATCATGTCGTCGAGCGGATCGCGCCTGACCGGTACGTTTGATGGCGATGCCAACCTGTACTCGATCGGCGCCAGCTACAAGTTCTGATTCTTCGTTATTCGCAACCAGAAAAAGCCCCGCGCAAGCGGGGCTTTTTCGTTGGAGGCCGACCCAGTGGATCAATCGCCCAAGGTCAGTAGCGACGCATTGCCACCCGCAGCGGTGGTGTTGATGGTCACAGTTTTCTCTGTCGCGAAACGCGGCAGGTAGTGCGGGCCGCCGGCCTTGGGACCAGTGCCTGAAAGGCCTTGGCCGCCAAAAGGTTGCACGCCAACAACTGCGCCGATCTGGTTGCGGTTGACATAGATGTTGCCGACCTTGGCGCGGCTGACGATGCGGTCGATGGTGGCGTCGATGCGCGAGTGGATGCCCAAGGTCAGGCCATAACCGGTGCGGTTGATGGTGTCGATGACGGCATCCAGATGGTCCGCTTTCCAGCGCACCACGTGCAGTGCCGGGCCGAATTTCTCGCGGTCCAGCTGCGCCAGCGAGGCCAGCTCCCAGGCGATCGGCGCAAAGAACGTGCCGTGTTCGGTGCCTTCACTGAGCTTGGCTTCCGCGATGAACGTCGCTTCATTACGCATGCGCGCGGCATGTTCGACCAGTACGCGCTTGGCGCCCTCATCGATCACAGGGCCGACGTCGGTGGAGGGCAGGCCGGGATCACCGACGGACAATTCGGCCATCGCGCCCGCGAGCATGTGGATCACCTTGTCGGCGATGTCTTCCTGCACCAGCAGCACGCGTGCGGCTGAGCAGCGTTGGCCGGCGGAGGTGAACGCCGAACCCAGCACATCCTTGACCACTTGTTCGGGCAGCGAGGAGGAGTCGGCGATCATCGCGTTCTGGCCGCCGGTTTCGGCAATCAGGATGGCGATGGGACCGGTGTCGCGTCCGGCCAGCGCGCGATTGATCAGGCGTGCGGTGTCGGTGCTGCCGGTGAAGCAGACGCCGTCCACGCGCGGATCACGGGTCAGCGCAGCGCCGACCGTGGCGCCATCGCCCGGCAGGTATTGCAAGACGTCCTGCGGCACACCGGTTTCGTGCAGCAACTTGATGGCGGCGTAGCCAATCAGGTTGGTTTGCTCGGCGGGTTTGGCGATGACGCTATTGCCTGCAGCCAGTGCGGCGGCGATTTGTCCAAGGAAGATCGCCAGCGGGAAATTCCATGGCGAAATACATACGAACACGCCACGGCCCGAGAGCTGCAACGAATTGGATTCGCCCGTCGGCCCCGGCAACGACATCGGCGCAAAATGCTCGCGCGCCTGCAGGGCGTAATAGCGCAGGAAATCCACGGCCTCGCGCACCTCGGCGATGCCATCGGGCAGGGTCTTGCCGGCTTCCTTGGTGCACATCGCCATGTACGCCGGCATGCGCGCTTCCAGCAGGTCAGCGGCATGTTCCAGGATCGCCGCGCGGCTACCGGCGGGCGTTGCGTCCCACGCTGGTTGTGCGGCGACGGCATTGGCCAGTGCGCGTTCGACGGTCGCGCTGTCGGCGGCTCGCCAATGACCGACGATTTCGCGGCGGTCGGCGGGGTTCGTCACTGCAACTGTGTCACCACTTGCTGTTGCGCCAGGTACCAGTGGCGCCGCAGTCCAGCTGCCGGCACCGGCATTGTTGATGGCGGCCGCGAGCTCACGCAGCTGGTCGTCGTTGGCGAGATTGATGCCCATGGAATTGTCTCGGTCCTGGCCTTGGCTGCGATAAAGCTCGACTGGCAGCGGGATGCGGGGGTGCGAAATTGAGTCGAATGCGGCGACTGCCTGGACCGGATCACGGATCAGGTCTTCGATCGCCACGTTCTCATCAGTAATGCGGTTGACGAAACTGGAGTTGGCGCCGTTTTCCAGCAGCCGTCGAACCAGGTAAGGCAGCAAGTCTTCATGACTGCCGACCGGTGCATACACTCGACAGGCGACATCAAGCCGATTCGCCGGAATGACTTCGGCGTACAGGTCATCGCCCATGCCGTGCAGCTTCTGGAATTCGAAGTCGCGGCGGCCACGAATGCTGCGTGCCATCCGATGCACCGTCGCAATGGTCTGTGCATTGTGGGTGGCGAACATCGGGTAGATGGCATCACCGGCATCGAGCAGGCGGCGTGCATTCGCGAGATAGGAGACGTCGGTGTTCTGCTTGCGGGTGAACAACGGATAGCCGGCTTGTCCATCGACTTGCGCACGCTTGATTTCGGCATCCCAATACGCACCTTTCACCAAGCGCACCGGGATGCGCCGACCAAGGCGGCGGGCGAGATCAGCGAGATAGTCGATGACCTGTGGGGCACGCTTCTGATACGCCTGCACCGCCAAGCCGTAGCCATTCCAGCCCGCCAGTGAGGGGTCCGACAGGTTGGCTTCCATCAGGTCCAGCGACAATTCCAGCCGCTCGGTTTCCTCGGCATCGACGGTGAAGCCAATCCCGTATTGCTTGGCAAGCTGGGCCAGCTCCAGCACGCGCGGCGCCAGTTCGCTCATCACCCGCGCGCGCTTGGCGTGTTCGTAGCGCGGGTGCAGTGCCGACAATTTCACGGAAATGCTGGGCGCGGCGAACACGTCGGTCGTGGCGAATGAACCGTTCGGACCACTGCGACCGATCGCCTGGATCGCCGCGCGATAAGCCTCCTGGTAACGCAGCGCATCAGCGGTGGTCAGCGCGCCTTCGCCGAGCATGTCGAACGAATAACGGTAGGCGCTGCCATCGCCCTTGCGCGCACGCGCGAGGGCTTCGGCAATCGTGCGACCCAACACGAATTGGTGGCCCATGATCTTCATGGCTTGACGCACAGCCAGCCGGATCACGGGTTCGCCCGTACGGCCGATCAGGCGCTGGAAGGCGCCGTGGACGTCGCGCTTGGTGTCGTCGGCCAGATCCACGAGCTTGCCAGTCAGCATCAACCCCCAAGTCGAGGCGTTGACCAGCACCGAATCCGATTGGCCGAGGTGGCGCTTCCAGTTGGCATCGCTCAGCTTGTCGCGGATCAGCGCATCAGCCGTGCCCGGGTCCGGGATGCGCAGCAAGGCCTCGGCCACGCACATCAGCAGCACGCCTTCTTCGCTGCCCAGGTCGTATTGGCGCATGAAGGCCTCGACCGCGCCTTGGCTGCGTGCGCGTGAACGCACCCGGCGCACGAGGTCGGCAGCGGTGGCTTGGGCGGCATCGCGCTCGTCGTCTGGCAGAGCCGCCTGCACCAACAATTCGCGCATATGAACGGTTTCGTTGCCGATCCAGCCGGCGGTGATCGCGGCGCGTGCGCCCTGCGACATCGCGGCCAGCTCTGGCAACAGAATCGGCGTAAGGGCCGTCGCACTTGCAACATCGGGGCTGGGATCAGTGCTCATCACGCCCGCGGGCTGCCAGTGGGGGTGCCTAGTGTAGTGCCGCAGGTTGTAGCTGGCACGCGTGCAGGTTGCCGCAATCGGGGCCCGCGGCTACCATTTCACCGATGTTCCCGGCCCTTTGCCTGCCCAAGGGCCGGTCGCGACACGTTCTGAACACACCAATGCAAGACACCAGACAAGACCATGGCGGGGTTTGCGGCGGAATACGCGCGGACCTGCGGACTCAGTATTCAAGGTAGTGGGGCTCGATGTGATGACACCCGGTCGTATCAAACAGTGGACATTGGCCCTTGCGTTGGCAGCGCCGACGCTGGCGTTGGCGCAACCCGCCGACCCGAAGCGTTGGCAACTCAACATGACTCAGGGCGTGACGCCGTCGTCGCACGCAGCCTACGACGCGCACATGATCGCCCTTTGGGCGTGCCTGGCGATTGGCATCGTCGTGTTCGGAGCGATGGCCTACGCGATCTTCAAGTTCCGCAAATCAAAGGGTGCGGTGCCAGCAACATTCACCCACAACATGACCGCGGAAATCATCTGGACGGTGGTGCCGGTATTGATCCTGATCGCGTTGTCGTTCCCGGCCACGCGTGGCCTGATGCGAATGTACGACACCCGCGACGCCGAGATGACGGTCAAGGTCACTGGCTATCAGTGGATGTGGAAATACGAGTACATGGGCCAGGACGTGGAGTTCACCAGCCGTCTGGACCGCAAGAGTGACGAAGTGCGCCAGAGTGGTATTGATCCGCGCACGATTGATTTGCCGCATTACCTGCTGGAAGTCGACAACCAACTGGTGCTGCCGGTGGGGACCAAGATCCGCTTCGTGATCACTGCCGACGACGTGATCCACGCATGGTGGGTGCCGGCGCTTGGCTGGAAGCAGGATGCGATCCCGGGCATCGTCAATGAAGCATGGGCCGACATCGATACCCCCGGCATCTATCGCGGCCAATGCGCTGAACTGTGTGGCAAGGACCATGGGTTCATGCCGATCGTGGTCAAGGCCGTGAGCAAGTCTGAATTCAAGACCTGGCTTGCCGCAGAACAGGCCAAGCGGGCCCCGGTGCCTGCGCCAGCCCCCGCGCCTGCGGTTGCAGCCCCGGTTGCCAGCGAATCCCCTGCGGCAACTGCCGCCCCGCAGACCGAGCAGGCCCCGGCTGATGCCGCGGCTGCCGGTTGATCCACGCATCGATGACTGAGGTTCAGGCCATGGCTCACGCCGCGCACCACGACGACGCCCACGACGCCCACGCGCACAAGCAGGGGTTCGTCGAACGCTGGTTCTTCTCTACCAACCACAAGGACATCGGGACGCTG
>JBDSGA010000206.1:0-2854 GCA_039919235.1 Thermomonas sp.
AGATCGGCATGCCGAACGGACGGTGGCCATCGTGGGTCTTGCCCTGGTGCAGCAATGTGGCGATGCCGGCATCGTCGTAGAACGCTCGCCTCACGGTGAGGTTGGGGGCTACCACCCTGTCACCTTCTGGGGTCTTGATGTCGAAGCCGCCGCCTTTGCCTCCTTCATCGTGACAGCCGTCGCAGCCCACCCTCCTCGCAATGCGCGCGCCCGCAATCGGGTCGCCTGCGGGCATTGCGACCACAACGGGAGTCGTAGCCGCCGCGACAGCAGCGTCCACGGCTCCAGGCGTTCGCGCGCACGCCGCAAGTACAACGGATGCAAATACCAGCCAAGTACGCATCGCCATGCCTTCCCGTATTCAACCCTGACTATGCGAACGCGGTCGTGTGTCCGCAGCGGCCACTGGCTTGAATCCAGCCCCGTTTTGGATAGGCTGGCCTTCCAACCATCATGCCGAGACAACACCGCCATGCCGCTCTGGAAACGCCTCGGATTCCTGTTCGTGTTCGTAGTACCAGCCCTGATGCCTGCCGCAGCATGGCTTGGCACCCAAAGCGACAGGCCGAACCTGATGGCATGGTTTCCGCTGTTCTTCCTGTTCGTACTGCTGCCGCTGGCGGATTACGCGCTCGGCCACGACACGCGCAACCCCGGCAGCGACGCCACCACCACGCTGGAACACGATGGCTGGTTCAAGGGCATGACGCTGGCCGCCCTACCCGCGCAACTTGGCGTGGTGGCATGGTCGGGTTGGCATTTCGTGCATGCCGATTTCGATGCCGCCGGCATGTTGGGATGGATGCTTTCGCAAGGCATCGTCGGCGGCGTGCTGGCGATCAACGTCGCCCACGAACTGATCCACAAGGACACCGCACTGGAACGTGCGGCCGGCGGTTTGCTGCTGACCAGCGTCGGTTATCACGGCTTCAAGATCGAACATGTGCGCGGCCATCATGTGCATGTCTCCACGCCGGAAGACGCTTCGAGCGCGCGCTATGGGCAGTCACTCTGGCACTTCCTGCCACGCGCGTTGCTGCGCAATACCGCCAACGCCTGGAAACTTGAATTGGCGCGCTTGCACGCGCGGGGCCAACGCTGGTCGTCGACGGACAACGAACTGCTGCGCTGGAGCGTGTTGTGGATCGCATTGGCGTCCGGCTTCACCGCGTGGCTCGGGCCGGTCGGACTCGCGTTCTTCGTGGTGCAAGGATTCCTCGCCGCCTGCTCGCTGGAAATCATCAACTACATCGAGCACTACGGCCTGGAACGTCGCCAACTGGATTCTGGCCGCTATGAACGCACCACCCACCTGCATTCCTGGAATTCGGACTACCTGCTCAGCAACCTGCTGCTCTTCCACCTGCAGCGGCATTCCGACCATCACGAAACCCCGCGGCGTCGCTACCAAGTGTTGCTCCACCATGCCGACAGCCCACAACTCCCGGGCGGCTACGCCAGCATGTTCCTGCTCGCGCTGTGCCCGCCGCTGTGGTTCCGCATCGTAAATCCGGTACTGGCACGTTGGCGCACGGCCTGATCGCACGCACCGACGTTCATTCGTCATCGGGCCAACGGATCGACGGTTTCGCATCCGTGCGCGGCGTCGGCACTGAGGCTACCGCATGCCATATCTTCAGCGCATCGACCGTGGCGGCGACGTCATGCACGCGCAACAACATCGCGCCGCGTTGCGCGGCGATCAGGTGCGCAGCCACCGACCCATGCACGCGTGCCTGCATCTCGTCCTGACCGGTCAACTCGCGAATGGTTCGCTTGCGCGACAACCCCGCCATCACTGGCACGCCGAGCTCGGTGAATCGCTGGAGTTGCGCCAGCAGTTGCAGGTTGTGCTGGGTCGTCTTGCCGAACCCAAAACCCGGATCAATCACGATGCGCTTCTTGTCGATGCCGGCCATCTCCGCGGCGAAAATGCGCTCGGCCAGAAACCGATGCACGTCGGCGACCACATCGTCGTACTCGGGCGCATCTTGCATCGAACGCGGCTCGCCCAGCATGTGCATCAGCACGACGGGAACGCGCAACTCTGCTGCTGCATCCAAGGCGCCATCGCGACGCAATGCGTAAACGTCGTTGATCATGCCCGCGCCGGCCGCCATGGCTGCACGCATGACCTCGGGCTTGGAGGTGTCGATGCTGATGGGTAGTGTAGTTCTGCGTGCAAGCTGTTCGATCACCGGAATCACGCGGCGCAATTCTTCCTCCAGCGGAATACCGTCGGCGCCGGGGCGCGTGCTCTCGCCGCCGATATCGAGAAGATCCGCGCCCTCTTCAGCCAACCGCAGTCCATGCGCGACTGCTGCATCGACATCGAAATGCGCGCCGTGATCCGAGAACGAATCCGGGGTGACATTGACGATGCCCATTACACGCGGGCGATCCAGTTTGAGGATGCGGCCGGCGCAGTCAAGTTGCGGGGAGATGTCGAACATATCGGTATCGCCAATAAAAAAGGCCAGAGCGGACTCTGGCCTTTTCATTGATTGACGGCAACCAGTAGATCAGGTCTGCGCGGCAGGCCCACCGATGATCATCGGCTTGGCTTCCTCGCGAGCCGTGCCGCCCGGACTCCAACCCATCGGTGGCGGCGAGTCGCGGCCTTCCATGACGGCATCGATCATCGGCACGTCGATGGTTTCGTATTCCAGCAGCAACTTCGCCATCGTGTGCAGCTTGTCGAGGTTCGCTGTCAGGATCGCTGTGGTCCGATCGAACGCCTTGTCGAGAATCGAGCGAACGACTTCATCGATCCGGCGCGCGGTGTCATCCGACACGCTCTTGTGCTGGGTCACCGAACGGCCGAGGAATACTTCATCGTCTTCCTCACCGAAGG
>JBDSGA010000207.1:0-7532 GCA_039919235.1 Thermomonas sp.
CGATCGAATACATCATGCGCGACGTGGATTGGGGCTGGCTGATTCGCTACATGCACAGCACCGGCGCCTCGCTGTTCTTCGTGGTGATCTACCTGCACATGTTCCGCGGGCTGATGTACGGCAGCTACCAGAAGCCACGCGAACTGGTCTGGCTGCTCGGCATGGTGATCTACCTGGTGCTGATGGCCGAAGCCTTCATGGGCTATGTGCTGCCGTGGGGCCAGATGTCCTACTGGGGCGCCAAGGTGATCATTTCGCTGTTCGGCGCGATTCCTGTGATCGGAACCGGCCTGACCGAATGGATCATGGGTGATTTCAATCCGGGCGACGCCACGCTGAACCGGTTCTTCGCCTTGCACGTCATCGCGATGCCGCTGGTGTTGCTGTTGCTGGTCGTGCTGCACCTGGGCGCGCTGCATGAAGTCGGTTCCAACAACCCCGACGGCGTTGACATCAAGAAAGGTCCCAAGGGCAATCGCTGGGATGCCAGCAAGCCCGCCGATGGCATTCCGTTCCACCCGTATTACACGGTCAAGGATTTGGTGGGCGTCGGCTTTTTCCTGATGTTGGCTGCCTTCATCATCTTCTTCGCACCGACCTTCGGTGGCTGGTTCCTCGAGCACGACAACTTCACCGTGGCCAATCCACTGGTGACACCGAACCACATCAAGCCGGTCTGGTACTTCACCCCGTACTACGCGATGTTGCGTGTGATTCCATCGTTCTTCGGCATCAAGTTGTGGGGCGTACTGGTGATGTTCGGTGCCATCGTGATGCTGTTCCTGGTGCCTTGGCTGGACAGGTCGCCGGTGCGTTCCTACCGCTATCGCGGATTGATCAGCAAGTCGATGCTTGCGCTGTTCGTGGTGTGCTTCGTGTGGCTGGGCAAGATTGGTGCCGGCCCTGGTACGGATCCGGTCGAGGCCATCATCGGCCGCGTGCTGACCTTCCTCTATTTCGCCTTCTTCATCACCATGCCGGTGTGGTCCAAGCTCGACAGGACCAAGCCGGTACCGGAACGGGTGACGATGCATGACTAAGAACTTTTCCTCCCGGAAGCTTGCTTCCCGCGCCGCGGTCTTCGCCGCTGGGCTCCTGTTGTCGCTGACGTCGCTGACTTCATTGGCCAGCGAGGGCGGCAACCTGCAGCAGTCCGGCACCGACCTCGACGACAGGGCATCGCTGCAGCGCGGCGCCCAGCTGTACATGAACTACTGCAGCGGCTGCCATTCGCTCCAATACGTGCGCTACGCCCGCATCGGCGAGGATCTCGGCCTGACCGAGGACCAGGTGCAGGCCAACCTCAACCTCAACGGCGGCAAGATCGGTGACCACGTGATCTCGCCGATGACCGAGGCGATGGGCAAGGCCGCGTTCGGCAAGGCGCCGCCGGACTTGAGCGTGATCGCGCGCGTGCGCGGCAGCGACTGGATCTACACGTACCTGAAGTCGTTCTACCTGGACGAAAGCCGTCCGGTGGGCTGGAACAACCAGCTTTTCGCCAATGCTTCGATGCCGAACCCGCTATGGGAGTTGCAGGGTCTGCAGCAGCCAGTACATGGGCAGAAGACCGCAATCGGCGAGATGCCGGTTGTAGGCTTCACGCTCTCGCAGCCTGGTAGCCAGACGCCCGCCCAATTCGACCAGACCGTGCGCGATATCACTGCATTCCTGGAATACGCTGGCGAGCCTGCTGTGCTCAAGCGCCAGAGCATTGGCGTCTGGGTACTCCTGTTCTTGGCGTTGTTCACTTTTATCGCATGGTTGTTGAAGACGGAATACTGGCGGGACGTTCACTGACGCAGCACAGTTTCACGCAGCAAGGGGAGCGACGCTTGGCGGCCGCCTGCATCGTGCAGGTGGCGCGAGTGCGGCTGGCGGGGGCTGGCTGCTGGAGTTGACGTGATGGCTGTGAGTCCACGCATGCGTAACGCCCTGACCATGTTTTCATCGGTCGATGATGTCCTGTGCCATCGCGTCCGCCTGGTGCTCGCCGCCAAGGGCGTGACCTACGACATGATCGCGGTGGATCCGCAGAATCCGCCGGAAGATCTGATCGACCTCAATCCTTACCACTCGGTGCCGACCTTGGTCGAGCGCGACCTGGTGCTGTACGCGGCGTCGGTGGTCAGCGAATACCTTGACGAGCGCTACCCGCATCCACCGTTGATGCCGGTCGATCCGCTTTCCCGCGCCCGCCTGCGGCTGGCCATGCTGCGCATCGAGCACGATTGGGTACCCCAGGTGCAGGCCATCCAGCTTGGCAACAAGCAACAAGTCGATGCCGGGCGCAAGCGCCTGAAGGAACTGCTGACCGCGTCGGTGCCGTTGTTCAAGGCCTACAAGTTCTTCCTAAATCCGGAAATGAGCCTGGCCGATTGCGCGATGGCACCGATCATCTGGCGCTTGAAGGCATTGGACGTCCCATTGCCGAAGGACGGCAAGGTGATCGAGGACTACGGCAACCGCATTTTCCGTAATCCCGGCTTCATGCGCAGCCTGACCGAGCAGGAAAAGGCCCTGCACGACATGCCGTTGTGACGGTTGCTTGAGATGGCCGAAGACACGTCGCAAATGACCAGCCAGCGCCCGTACCTGTTACGGGCGTTGTATGAATGGATCGCCGATAACGGGATGACGCCGCACGTATTGGTCAATGCCGCCCTGCCGGGCGTGCGCGTACCGCTGCATGCGGTGAAAGAAAATCGCATCGTGCTCAACATCGCCGAGCGTGCAGTCGCCAAACTTGAATTGGGCAATGATGTGCTGCGTTTCACCGCCCGTTTTGCCGGCGTGAGCCAGGTCGTCAGCGTGCCGCTTGAAGCGGTGATTGCGATCTACGCGCGGGAAACCGGGCAAGGTATGGCCTTGCCAGAAGATCCGCGTGCTGCGTCGACTTCTGCGTCAATGCCCACGGCCTTCGAGCCCGACGAACATGCCGCCCACGTCGCCATGACGGAATCTGACCAGAACGAACCGGATCGCCCGACCGAACCGCCCAAGCGAGGCAGTCACCTTCGCATCGTCAAGTAAGGCGCCGCTAAGGCGCAAGGTCAGTGTGCCCGGCGTCAATGCAGTGGGAATGCCTGCACCACGGCCTGCGCCGCGCGGCTGGGTCCGCTGAAGCCGACCAGCCGCTGGCCCAGCAACACCACGCGGCCGATGCGGCGGTTCTGCCCATCATCGGAATATTCGAAGCGGAAACTGCGCTCGACCCCGAGCCAACCGTTGTCATTGCGGCGCAGCCGCATGCCGATTGCATGTACGGACTCGTCCAGCCATTGGACATTAGCCGCCTGGCATGCGTCGCGACCGATTTCCGCTGCACGTTCGGCAGCAGCGCGTGCGCTGCTGAAGAAGAAAAATGCAAACGCACCGACGATCATTAGAATAAGCAAGGTAGGCATGCGGCTACTGTGGTGACGCAGGCAAGGAAGCGCAAGTCGAACAATTGAACATGGAGTTGCGCGCATGACGATGAAACTGGTATTCCCGGGCAGTGAGCGTGCCCAGATGTTGCTCGAAGAACGCCTTTACACGGTCGGTTCTGATGCGGGTGCGGACATCGTGTTGGCGAATGCCGGCACAGCGCCAGTGCACTGCGAGTTGGCGGTTTCGGCACAGGGCGTGCAATTGCGCGTTCCCGAGGGCCACCACGTGGTGGTCAACGAGCGCCCCGTGACCGGCCTGATGGCGTTGCGCCCGGGTGACACGCTGACATGCACTTCCACGCGGATTCGGCTCGTCAAGATCTGGGTCACCGAGCCTGGCCAGCCATCAGCATTGACTGAACCCGCGGCGCCGGTGCAGGCGACCATGGTGCGTCCGGTACTGCCGAAGTTCGTGTTGCGCGGGATGTCCGGTGAGCAGTTTGGCCGGAGCCACCCGCTGCAGACCAGCATGCTGGTGGGTCGTGCCGAAGATGCCAGCCTGTGCCTGCCGCTGGAAGGCATCTCCCGCCAGCATGCGCGCTTGACGCCCGCCGGTGATGAGGTCCTGGTGGAGGATCTGGGTTCGGCGAACGGGACCTGGCTCAATGGCAAGCGGATCAGCCGAGCGCCGGCTCGGCATGGCGACGAGATCCGCTTTGATACGGAACGCTTCCAGTTGGTGGTGCCAGGCCATACCGCTGCGCCGCCGGCAAACCAAGCGGCGCGTCGGCGTCCGCGAGCGGCACTGCTGGTCGCCGCCTTGATCGCCTCAGCGGGCGCCGTCGGACTTTTCCTGCTGCGCTGGTGATAGCGGCAGGGGAGGCTCACCAAGCTTCAGCGAAAAATCGATGGCATGGACATGTTTGGTCAATCCACCGATTGAAATGCAGTCCACGCCGTCCTCGGCGATCGCACGCACGCTGTCCATGTCCACGCCACCGGACACTTCCAGTGGGATCCCACCATTGAACGGCGCGCCATGGGCAATGCGAACCGCTTCGCGGCGGGTGTCGGCATCGAAGTCGTCAATCAGCACCCGTGTGCATCGGGTTGCCAACGCCTCTTGCAATTGAGCCAGCGTTTCCACTTCCACGATCAGCGGCAAGTCCGGGTGTGTCATGCGTGCGCGGTCGATGGCGGCCGCGACCGAACCGAACGCACGAATATGATTTTCCTTCAACATCATCGCGTCGAACAGGCCCAGCCGATGGTTCATGCCGCCGCCGACGCGTACGGCGTATTTCTGCGCCATTCGCAAGCCGGGAATGGTTTTGCGGGTGTCTAGGATTTGCGTACCCGTACCCCGTACTGCATCGACATACGCTGCGGTCACAGTGGCAGTGCCACTCAGTGTTTGCAGGAAATTGAGGGAGGTGCGCTCGGCAGTCACCAGGCTGCGGTTATGGCCGACCAAGGTCGCGACTACCGTGCCTTTCGCGAGCCGGTCGCCTTCCTCGCAGCGCCAGTGGATGCGCACATCCGGATCCAGCGCTCGGTGGCAGGCATCGAACCAGGGCCGCCCGGCGACCACGCAATCTTCCTTGCATAACAGGTACGCGCGGTCCGCTGCATCGTCCAGCAGGCTGGCGGTAGCATCGCCACTGCCGATGTCCTCGGCCAGTGCGGCGGCCACATCGGCGTCAATGATCTCGGCCGGTGGCGCTGCGAATCCGTGCGCTGTGCTCATGCCTTTGGGAAGCCGTCGACCTGTGCCGTCGCGATGCCTTCTTCGACCAGCAACACCGGAATGCCATCATCGATCCGATAAATCGTCTTGCGGTCGCGGGTGAGCAGTGCTTCACGCAGCGGCTCGGACTGCACCGCGTCGTCCATGCGACGGACATTGCCGTTGGCGATCGCGTGATTCAGTGCGTCCAGCCCCGCTCTATCAAGCATCGCAAGCGGTTGCCGCGAAGCGGGGCAGGCCAGGATATCCAGGAGTTTGCGATCCATGTCGATGCCGTTGGTCATGCCGATGAGGGGCAGGGATCGTTAGAATAGCGTTTTAGCGCCGGATGCCGCCATGCCAGTCACCCCAGCAATGGACACGCCCTTGATCGGCATCGTGATGGGCTCGCGATCCGACTGGGAGACGATGCAACACGCTGCGGCGAACCTTGAAGCGCTGGGCGTGCCGCACGAAGTGCGCGTGGTGTCCGCGCATCGGACGCCGGATGTCTTGTTCGAGTATGCCGCGACTGCGCAATCACGCGGACTGCGCGCCATCATTGCGGGCGCCGGAGGCGCTGCGCATTTGCCCGGAATGCTGGCGGCGAAGACCGCCGTGCCAGTGCTCGGCGTGCCGGTGCAGAGCAAGGCCTTGAACGGAATGGATTCGCTGCTGTCGATCGTGCAGATGCCTGCTGGAATTCCGGTGGCGACCTTCGCGATAGGAAATGCCGGTGCTGCGAATGCCGCGCTGTTCGCCGCTGCGATGCTGGCCCACGACCACGCCGACATCGCCAAGGCCTTGGCATCCTTCCGCCAGCGCCAGACCGATGATGTTGCCGGCAATGACGATCCCCGCAAATAAGGCGACGTGGCCATGACAACCGTAGGCATTCTTGGTGGCGGCCAACTGGCCCGGATGATGGCCCTTGCCGGCGCGCCGCTCGGCTTGCGGTTTTTGGTACTCGATAGTGCGGCCGATGCCTGCGCCGGCCAGTTCGCGCCGATGGTCGTCGGCGATTACACCGACCATGTCGCACTGGCTGAATTTGCTTCGCGGATCGACGTGGCCACCTTCGATTTCGAGAATGTGCCTGCCGAATCCGCACGCTGGCTCACGGAGCGCGTCCCGGTATTTCCGATGCCGCGCGCGCTTGCGGTCGCGCAGGATCGGCTTGCCGAAAAAACCCTGTTTTGTGAGCTTGATATTCCAGTGTCGCCGTTCGTGGACATCGCGAGCCGCGAACAGCTGGATGCCGCGGTTACCGCACTCGGCTTGCCGTGCATCCTCAAGACGCGTCGCTTGGGTTACGACGGCAAGGGGCAGTTCCGGATCAAATCCGTAGCCGACATCGATGCCGCATGGCAGGCGTTGGGTGCCCAAGCCGGAAGCGTCGGTTTGATCCTGGAAGGATTCATCGCCTTCGAGCGGGAACTGAGCGTGGTCGCCGTGCGCGGGCGCGACGGTGAATTCCAGGCGTGGCCGCTCACCGAGAATTGGCATGTCGATGGCGTGCTGTCGGCCAGTCTTGCCCCGGCAACGGTTGACCAGGCATTGAACGACACCGCGATCGCTTACGCCCGGCGGCTCGCCGAAGCGCTGGACTACGTGGGCGTGCTCGCCCTGGAACTGTTTTGTCGCGATGGCGTGCTGCTGGCCAATGAGCTTGCACCACGCGTGCACAACTCCGGCCACTGGACGATCGAAGGCAGCGAGACTTCGCAGTTCGAGAACCACCTGCGCGCCGTGCTCGGGATACCGCTGGGCAGCACGCGCATGGTGGGTCACGCCTGCATGCTCAACTGGATTGGCACGATGCCGGAGGCTGGCCCGGTGCTGGTCGAAGCCGGCGGCCATTGGCACGACTACGGCAAGCAGCCGCGCGACGGTCGCAAAGTTGGCCACGCGACGATGCGCGCCGATGGCAAGCGCGAACTTGCCGATACGCTTGCGCGCGTTGGTGAGGGACTTGCGCGCAATGCTCAGGTCGCGCCCGTGATCGAAGCGTTGCGCTGACGGATCCCAGACAAATAAAAACGGCCGGATCGCTCCGGCCGTTTTTGCTTCAGGACGAATGCCGCTTACTTCATGTTGCTGGCAACGAAGTCCCAGTTGACCAAGTTCCAGAACGACTCGACATATTTCGGCCGCGCGTTGCGGTAGTCGATGTAGTAGGCGTGCTCCCACACATCGCAGGTCAGCAGCGGGGTGTCATCCCCGGTCAGCGGGGTGGCCGCGTTCGGCGTGCTGGCCAACGCCAGTGAACCGTCGGCGCGTTGCACCAGCCAGCCCCAGCCGGAGCCGAAGGTCTTGACCGCGGTGTCGCTGAACTGCTGCTTGAATGTGGCGAAGTCACCGAAAGACTTGTTGATAGCCTCGGCCAGCTTGCCGGTAGGCTCGCCGCCGCCGTTCGGGCTCAGGCAGTTCCAGTA
>JBDSGA010000208.1:0-4746 GCA_039919235.1 Thermomonas sp.
CCAGGTAGTTACGCAACTCTTCGCTGACCCGGCGCAGTTCTTCGCCCAGTTCCTTGCGCGATGTCGCTGACGACCCCACCCGGACCATCCTGTGGATCCCCACTGAGCCAGCGATGACTCGCATGTCCCCGGCAGCCAGCAACAGCACGCAGGCGCTGTGGCAGATCGAGTCACTGCGCACCCAGATCGTCCAGTTGTTTTCACCAATTGCATCACCGGCGCGTATCGCGGCTTCCACGCTACCCCCGGCAGACGTTATGTCGAGGATGCGCTTGCCAATCCCCAGGTCGCTGGCGACCCGCCCTACGCGCTCCGCCATCGCGGCAAAGCTCATGGTGATTTTTCCGTCATAGCGCAGGCGTAGCAAGCCAGTCGAACGGCAATCCTGGAGGGCTTGACGCAAGTCCAGGTAGACCAGTGACAAGACCGGCTTGCCATCGCCCGCCGGATAGTTGGAACCGCAATCGATCCACGCATCGCCCGCTTCCAGGCGCACCGGCGACCAGTCGATCTCAGACTGGGGCTTGCGTTGCACCGTGACCGGCACCTCGACATTGCCGGCGTTGGCACTGGTCTGGGGCGCGGCAGGCGGTTGCGTGCAGGCACTCGCGACCAGGCACAGGGCGAGTGATATCCAACGAAATGCCATTGATCGGACCGGTGAGGGAACCATCCAAGTTTAGTGCGTGCAGAAGGCCGGGCATATAACCTGCGGTGAACCGACACCTCTCACGCGGATTTTCCATCCACCGTGTCGAAATAAGTCCTGTTCGTTCGTCGCATGGGATGTGCCTACTTACGCATCCACCCCACCAACACTGGAGTTCAAGATGGCCTACATCGATGGTTTCGTGATTGCAGTTCCCACCGCCAACAAGGAGAGCTTCATCGAGCACGCGCGGGCCATGGATTCACTCTTCATGGAATTTGGCGCAAACCGCATCGTGGAGTGCTGGGGCGATGACGTGGCGCACGGGAAACAGACCGACTTCTTCCGTGCGGTGGACGCTAAGGAGGATGAGAGCGTGGTGTTCTCCTGGATCGAATGGCCGGACAAGGCCACCCGCGATGCAGGCATGGACGCGGCGATGAACGATCCGCGCTTCAGTCCCGAGAACTGCCCCATGCCGTTCGACGGCGCGCGCATGATTTATGGTGGCTTCAATCCAGTGTTTGAAGTCAATCGCTGATCCAACGCGCGCAACTCAACGAGCGAGGCAGGCCTTCCAGCGTGCTTCGACTCGACCCGCGAACCATGCAGTGGTCAGCTTGCGGTTGATTTTGGGACTCGACAACGCAATGTCCGGCAATGCGGCGCGCGGCACGGACTTGCCGGTGCCCTTGGCATCCGCAATGGCGAAGACCTGTTGATACAGGGTTGTATTGGCAAAGCTGGCGTCTTCGCTACGTTGCAGGTCGGTGCGAATTGCCGCGGCATCCAAGCCGAGTCGCCCGCCGAGGCTTCGTAGGGCTTGCTCCGTGAGGCCGGGTGCATCCATCGACGCACCTGGTTTGAGCAGGTCACCATCGCCTACCAAACGTGTCCCGCTGGCGATGCCGATGGCACGCTGGAACGCAGCATTGCGGCTGGCATACCAGCCGGCATTGAAATCGGCGAAGCGATAGCGCATCGCCGGGTAATCAGCGGAATAACCCAGTAAATGCTTGACACCAAAGTACAGGCCGCCGCGACGACTGAATACTTCGCGCCGGATCGAACCGTCGATCGGATACGGATAGCCGCGTGCATGGCGTGCGGCGAAGTCGATACGCACCTGCATCGGGCCGCCGGTATGGATCGGATTGAATCGCCCGAACAGGCGCTGGCCCATCGGGATGCGGCCGGCAAGTTCCTCGAACAACGCCGACAGCTCCTGCTCGGTGCGCAATGCCGCGATGCGTTCCGCGAAGGTCCGGCCATCAGGCGAGCCCAACTTTAGCGCTGCCTCGACGAGCAGTTCCGGGACATGCATGGCTGCCGCGCGGCGATCGATCTCCCTGCGTGCAATGCCAGGCAGGCCCGGCACCGGCGGATCGACGTGATAGGTCGATTCCTGTTCGATCACCGCCAATGCCGCACACAGGTTTTCGCTGCTGGGCTCGATGTCCTGCGCGGCGAACGCCGCCTGGATGTCGCGTGCCCAGCCGTCGCGCTCGGCCAAAGACACCGACAACTTGCGCAGCAATTCGGTGCGGACGTCTTCGGGCGTTCGCTCCGGCGTGCAGGCAACCAGCACCAGTATGGTGATGCACGCGAACATGCAGCACACCGGCCAACGCGTGTATTTGCGGGCCGAGGCTGCCGTCATGCACTCATGCGACATGGACTGCTGCGTCGTGGACTGCTGCATCGTGCACGCTTGCGCCATGAATAGCTGGCCACGAATCAAGGCGCGCCGGGATCGCCGTTCGGCAGCAACACGATCTTGCCATCGCGTTCACCCGAGGCCGCCGCCGCAACCGCGGCCTTGATCTCGTCGATGCCGTAGCTGGCCTGGATGCGCGCGTGCAACGCACCCGTCGCGATCAGCCGCACCAGTTCGCCGAACAGGTCGTTGCGCACCTCGGGCGTTGCGGTCTTGAACCACTGCGCCAGCCAGAAACCGTGTAGTCGGATGCCGCGAAAAATCAGCGAGCCCGGTGAGATCGCACACGCTTCGCCGCTCATCGCCCCGTAGTTCACCACCATGCCGCCCGATGCCACGACCTGCGCCAAGCGCTCGGTGGCCAATCCGCCGACCGCATCGATGCCAAGCGCGATCTTCGCGCCGCCGGTCGCCTCCTTCACTCGCGCGGCGAGGTCATCGCCATCGACCAGCACCACATCAGCGCCCAATTCGCGCACGGCATCACATGCGGAGTCGCGGCGCACCACGTTGACCGTACGTAGGCCGCGCGCCTTCGCCAGTTGCACTACGTAACCGCCGACGGCGGAGTTGGCCGCGTTCTGCGCCACCCAGTCGCCCGGCTTGAGGTCTGCGAATTCGCTCAGAAGCAGTGCCGCGGTCGGCGGATTCACGGTCAGCATCGCCAGCTGGCGCGGGTCGGCGCCTGCCGGCAACGGCAGCAGTTTCGATGCGTCGAGTACCACGTGCGTGGTCCACGTGCCGCAGCCGACCGGCAGCAGCACCAATTGCCCGATGGCAAGACCCGTCACATCAGAGGCGACGTCCAAGATCCGGCCGACACCTTCATTGCCGCCAACTGCGGGCAACGGCGGCAACATGCCGTAATCGCCAGTCAGGGTCAGCACGTCGGATGGATTGATCGGCGCGGCCACGACCGCCACCAATGCCTGTCCCGCCTGCAACGCGGGCAGCTCGAACGGTTCTGCGGCGATCACGTCCTGCGGCACCGGCCCGCGCTGGTGGTAACGCGCTTGCTTCGGCGTGGTCTGGGTCATCGCAGTCTCCGCAGCTGGGCAGGCCAGTTTACGCGCAGGTTTCGGTCGTGATTCGTGCGTCATTCTCAGCTGATTCAGCCCTGATTCGCGCGCGCTGCGGGCAGAGATCGGGCGCAGCTGCGATCATGGGTGATGACTTCTGACATCCCGTTTGCCACCCTCGCCCTGAATCCCACGCTGTTGCCCGGGCTAGACGCCCTCGGCTACACCGCGATGACGCCCATCCAAGCGCAGGCACTGCCCGCGATCCTGGAAGGACGCGACCTGATCGCGCAGGCACCCACCGGCAGTGGCAAGACCGCCGCATTCGGGCTGGGCCTGCTGCAGAAGATCGACGCGACCGCCAGCGGCACCCAGGCGTTGGTGCTCTGCCCCACCCGCGAGCTGGCCGACCAGGTCGGCAAGGCCCTGCGCAAGCTCGCCACCGGCATCCCGAATCTGAAACTCTCAGTGCTGTGCGGCGGCATTCCGCTGGCGCCGCAACTGGCGTCGCTCAACCATGCACCGCACGTCGTGGTCGGCACGCCCGGCCGCGTGTTGGAACTGGTGCAGAAGGACGCACTGCACCTGCGCGGGATCCACACGCTGGTGCTGGACGAAGCCGACCGCATGCTCGACATGGGTTTTGAGGAGCCGATCCGCGCGCTGGTCAAGCGCACACCGAAAGAGCGCCAGAGTTTGCTGTTCTCGGCCACCTTCCCGGATGCGATCCGCACGCTTGGCAACGCGATGTTGCGCGATGCGCTGGAAGTCAGCGTGGACGGTGGTGCCAAGCCGGCCAGCATCGAGGAACGTTTCTTCGAAGCCGAATCCGCGCGTCGTGCGCCCTTGCTCGCCGCGCTGCTGATGCAATTCAAGCCGGTGTCGACCGTGGTGTTCTGCAACATGCGCAAGGACACCGAGGAAGTGGTCGGCTCCTTGGCGCATTACGGCTTCACCGCGCTGGCCTTGCACGGCGAGATGGAACAACGCGACCGCGACGAAGTGCTGGTCCGCTTCGCCAACCGCAGCTGCAATGTGCTGGTGGCCAGCGACGTGGCGGCGCGCGGACTCGACATCGACGACATCGGCGCCGTGGTGAATTACGAACTACCGACCGATGCCGACACTTACCTGCATCGCATCGGCCGCACCGGCCGCGCCGGCCGTGACGGTCTCGCCATCAGCCTGGTCGCGTCGGCCGAGCGTGGCCGCGCCAATCTCATTGAAGAGCGCCAAGGCAGGCAACTCCGCTTTGAGCGCATTGCGCCGCTGGAAGGCAAGCCCGCCAATGCACCACAGGCTGCGATGACCACCCTGCGCATCGATGCCGGCCGCACCGACAAACTGCGTCCTGGCGACAT
>JBDSGA010000209.1:0-7520 GCA_039919235.1 Thermomonas sp.
GGCCGGCCCCGGCGCCTGTCATCGAAAAGCTGCATGAGGAAATCGAAGAAGTCTGCGTCGAATTCGCCGCTGTCACGGCGAATCCTGGCGATGCCGATGCACAGTTGCGGCTTGAAGAGGAACTCGGCGACGTGTTGTTCGTATGCGCAAACCTGACCCGCCATGCCAAGGTCGATTTCGGTGCCGCATTGCGTCGAGCGAACTACAAATTCGAGCGCCGCTTCCGCATGATGGAAGCGTTGGCGCAGGTCGACGGAGGGCTTGATGGTCAATCGCTTGAAGCGCAGGATCGTTATTGGGAACGGGCCAAGCAGGCCGAGAAACGTCACACCGGGCAAGGGGACCTGCCATGAGCGAAGACTTCGCCAGTTTCAGCGAGTTCTACGCGTTTTATCTGGGCGAGCATCGCAATCGCGTGTGTCGTCGCTTGCATTTCGCCGGGACCAGCCTGGCGATCGGTTTCGTTGTGCTTGCGGTGATGCACGTCGATTTGCGCTGGTTGCTGGCGTCGTTGCTGTCGGGCTACGCCTTCGCTTGGGCCGGGCATTTCTTCTTCGAACACAATCGTCCCGCCACCTTCAAGCATCCGTTGTATTCCTTCGCGGGCGACTGGGTGATGTTCAAGGACATCCTGATCGGCAAAATTCCGTTCTGATCCGCGCTTCAGCGACAGGCGTCGGCTGACGGCGTTCTTCACGCCATATCCACTTCACGCTTGGCATATTTCACAAAGCTGAAGACGGAACACAATCCATGCGTACGCAGGAACAAGCTGGACTAGTCCTCATCGTTGAGGACAACCGCAATATTTCCGAAATGGTTGGCGAATACCTGGAGAGCCGCGGCTTCGAGGTCGACTATGCCTCCGATGGCCTCGATGGCTATCGGCTGGCGGCGGAAAACAACTATGACGTGATCGTGCTCGACCTGATGCTACCGCGGCTGGATGGCATTGAGGTGTGCAAGCGATTGCGCAGCGAGGCACGCAAGTCCACGCCGGTGCTGATGCTGACCGCGCGCGACACCTTGGACGAAAAGCTGACCGGGCTGTCGTCCGGTGCAGACGACTACCTGACCAAGCCCTTCGCGATCCAGGAGCTCGAGGCGCGCTTGCGTGCACTGATTCGTCGCGAACGTCGCCAGGTGGGCTCCGAAGTGCTGAAAGTTGCAGACTTGGTGCTTGATCCCGCCTCGCTGCGGGCAACCCGCGGCGGAAGCGAGCTGCAGCTATCGCCGATCGGTTTGCGCCTGCTGACGATCCTGATGCGTGAGTCGCCGCGTGTGGTCAGTCGGCAAGAAATCGAACGCGAGATCTGGGGCAATGGACTGCCCGACTCAGACACGTTGCGCAGCCACCTATACAACTTGCGCAAGGTGATCGACAAGCCGTTCGAGAATGCACTGCTGCATACGGTGCAAAGCGCCGGCTATAGGATTGCGGACATCTCCGGGCATATCGGCTGAGGCCGAAACAAGCCAGGCCAGATCCTTGAACAGGCGCAGCATCCGCATCGTTTTCCTGCTCCAGCTGGCCATCGTCAGCTTGGTGGTGGTGCTGTGCATGATGGCCCTGGCCGATGCCAACCAGCAGCTCCCGTTCGCCACGGTGACGCTGGTCGCCATCGCCCTTGCATTGGGGTCGATTGTCGCGGTGACGTGGATGACCTATCGCGCGACCAAGCGGCTGTTCGCGCCGGTTGATTGGTTGCTGCGTGAGGTTGCGCGATGGGATCCGGAGCAGCCAGATACGCGCGCACTCTCGCCGGAGCGGATTCCTGCAGCCGTGCAGGGCGACACCCGCAAGATGGCAGATGCCTTGCATGGCCTAGGCGAGCGGATCGATGCATTCGTCGCGCGCGAACGCGACTTCACCCGCGATGCCAGCCACGAGTTGCGCACGCCGTTGACCGTCATTCGCGTCGCCAGCGACCTGATCACTCAGGATGAAGGGCTGTCCGAAAGTTCGCGGCGTTCACTGGGCCGTATCAAGAATGCGAATGCGGCGATGGAATCGATCATGGATGCCTTGTTGCTGCTGGCCCGGGACCGGGATGTGGCGCAGGAAACCGAGGATTTCGCCGTGCGCGACGTGGTCGAGAGCGAGGTCGAGCGGATCCGTCCGATGCTCGAAGGCACGAGCGTGCAACTCGATGTGGTGATCGAGGCCGAACCTGAGCTGCATGCACCACCCAGGGTATTGGGAGTGATGTTGCACAACCTGCTGAGCAATGCGGTGCGCTTTACCGACCATGGCCGGATCCAGGTGCGGTTGTTGGCGGACCGCATCGAAGTGGAGGACAGCGGGATCGGCATGGATGCGGCGACGCTGGCCAGTGCGTTCAAACCGTTCTATCGCGTCGACGCCGCCGCAATCGGCGCAGGGTTAGGTCTTTCCATCGCGCAACGGCTTGGCCAGCGCTGCGACTGGCCAATGCAACTCGCCAGTACACCCGGCGTCGGCACGCATGCCGCCATTCTGTTCGGGACTGATAGCCCGTAACTTATAGGCACGCGTTTTATCAGTGCTGTTTGGATAGTGTGTCAACCGCACGTGCCACTGCGCGTTTCCCCCACTTTCCCGGACACTTCCCACCGCATGAGCAAGGCAGCGCGTCGTTCTTCTTTCCCCATTCGCAAGATTGTCATCACGCTTGCGGTCGTTGCGGTGCTTGGCATTGGTTGGCATTTCTGGAGTCAGCGTGGTGCCGATGCCGCCGATGGTGGTTACCGCACCGAAACCGTGCAGCGTGGCGATATCCGCGTGGCGATTTCCGCGACCGGCACGCTCAGCGCGATCTCCACGATCACGGTGGGCAGCCAGATATCCGGGCTGGTCACTGATGTGTTGGCGGACTTCAATTCGCCGGTGAAGAAAGGCGATATCCTGCTGAAGATCGACCCGAGCACGTATCAGGCGCAGATCGAACAGGGCTCGGCACAGATCGCCAGCGCACAGGCGCAACTGCGCCAAGCGCAGGCTTCAATGCGCAATGCGACGCTGGATTACCAACGCAAGAACGACCTCGGCCGGCAACAACTGGTCGCCAAGAGTGATGTGGATCTTGCTAGGTCAGCGCTCGAGCAGGCGCAGGCGCAAGTGGCCTCGGCGCAAGCGCAGATTCGCCAGCAGATAGCGGCGACCCAAACCACGCGAGTCAATCTGCAGCGCACGGTGATCCGCTCGCCAGTCGATGGCGTGGTGCTGACCCGCAAGATCGAGCCGGGCCAGACCGTGGCTGCCAGCTTGCAGGCACCGGAGTTATTCACCATCGCTGAAGACCTGGCCAAGATGAAAATCGAACTGGCCGTGGACGAATCCGACATCGGCCAAGTCAAGGTCGGGCAGTCGGTCAGCTTCAGTGCCGATGCCTTCCCCGATCGCAAGTTCAATGGCGTGGTGGAGCAGGTACGCCTCTCCGCAACGACCTCCAATAACGTGGTGACCTATCCGGTGGTGGTGACCGTGGATAACAGCGACGGCACGCTGTTGCCGGGCCTGACTGTTAACGCCGAGATCGAGGTCA
The DNA here is from genome assembly GCA_039919235.1 of Thermomonas sp. GTDB lineage: Bacteria > Pseudomonadota > Gammaproteobacteria > Xanthomonadales > Xanthomonadaceae > Thermomonas. The sequence continues at coordinate 3,525 of JBDSGA010000209.1, forward strand.
GCAAACTCAGCAACGTGCTCACGCTCGGCAATGCGGCGCTCCGCTTCAGGCCTGCGGACGGCTCGCCATTGGCTGACCTGCAGCCTGCCGGCCAAGGTTCGGGTCAGGGCCAAGGGCAAGGGCAAGGCCGTGGCCAGGCCGGTGGCGCGGGCATGGCGGAAGACCTGCAGGCCATGGCGACCAGCTTGCAGTTGAAACCCGAACAACAGGCATTGTTCGATACCGCGCTCCAGCAGATGCAGCAGCGTCAGGCGCAACGCTCGTCGCAGGCCCCCGGCGGTGGCGCGCCACAAGGTGGCAGCCGCCTGTTCGGTGGCGGTGGGATGCGCATGGGTGGCGGCGGTCAGGGAGGCGGCGACGCCAGCATGCAGGCGCAGATGCGCGCGCGCATGCGTGATCGCTTCAACCAGCAGTTCGCCGACTTCCGGGCGACCTTGGACGACCAGCAGCGTGGCAAGTGGGATGCAGCGCTGGAAGCGCAACTGAGCGCCAAGCGGGTCAGCATCTACACACTGGTGAAAGGCAAGCCGCAGCTCACCATGGTGCGGCTGGGCGCCAGCGATGGCAGCAAGACCGAAATCTCGGGACGGACCCTCAAGGAGGGCGACCAGGTCATTTCCGGTGAGCGCTCGGCTTCGGAGAGCAAGTGATGCCCGCGACTGGCCCGGCGCCGGTTGCGGTTCCGGTCATCCGCACCACAGGCCTCGGCAAGGTGTATTCCGCCGGGACCGAGGCGGAAGTTGTCGCGCTGACCGGTGTTGATCTCAACATCGGGCGTGGCGAGTTCGTGGCGATCATGGGGCCGTCGGGGTCGGGCAAATCCACCCTCATGAACTTGATTGGCTGCCTGGACACACCCACCGCGGGGTCCTACTACTGTGATGGTGTCGATGTCTCGACGCTCGACAAGGAAGAGCTCGCGGTGCTGCGGCGCGACAAGATCGGTTTCGTGTTCCAGGGCTTCCACTTGTTGCCACGGATGGACGCGACCGACAACGTGGCGATGCCACTGGGCTATGCGCGAATTCCCCACTACGAACGCCGCGAACGCGCCCGCGCTGCGCTCGCGTCGGTGGGTTTGGCCGAACGCGCCGGCCATCGGCCGAATGAATTATCGGGTGGGCAGCAGCAGCGCGTTGCGATCGCCCGCGCATTGGTCAACAGCCCGCCGATCCTGCTGGCCGATGAACCCACCGGTGCCTTGGATAGCAAGACCGGCGAAGAAATCCTCAGCTTGTTCAAGCAGCTCCGCGACGATGGTCATACGGTGATCCTGATCACCCATGACGCGCATGTCGCCGCCCACGCGGATCGCACGTACGTGATGCGCGACGGCGAACTGCACGAACAAACCGATCTGGAGGCCGCATGAGTTTCCTGGACATCCTGCGCACGGCCTTGTTCGCATTGCGCGGCAACTGGATGCGCAGTGCGCTGACGTCGCTCGGGGTGATCATTGGTATTGCCGCGGTCATCGTGATGGTGTCGATTGGCCAGGGCACGCAGGCCGAGATCGACAAGATGGTCTCCGGACTGGGCTCGCAACGGCTGGACATCGGCAGCTCGGGCGGAAGTTCGGGCGGTGCGCGATCGGCGCAAGGCAGCCGCTGGAGCCTGACCGATGGCGATGTCGAAGCCATTCGCGACGAGGTGCCGGAAGCGCAATACGTCTCCGGTTCATTGCGCGGTGGCACCCAGGCCGTCTTCGCCGAGAGCAATGCCTCCACCCAATGGCAGGGCGTGCAAGCGGACTGGTTCACCATCAACGATTGGAAGATTGCGCAAGGCGATCTATTCCAGGCCAGCGACTACGGCGGCAGCACCAAGCCGGTGATCATCGGCGAAACCGTGCGCAAGACCTTGTTTGGTGACGACGAAGGCATTGGTCAAACCGTGCGTCTCGGGCGCGTTCCGTTCACCGTCGTGGGCGTGTTGGTTTCAAAGGGACAAGGTGGTTTTGGCCAGGACCAGGACGATATGGTCGTGGTGCCGCTGGAGGTGGCACGCCGCCGGTTGTCCAACTCCCAATCGATGCCGCCGGGCGCGGTGCAACAAATCTCGGTGGGCGTGGACGATGCCAAGAATTTGGCGAGTGCACAGAGCGAGATCGAGGGCCTGCTTCGCCAGCGCCACAAAATCGATCCGGGCGGCGAGGATGACTTCGCGGTTCGCAACATCAGCCAGATCGTGGCGACGCGCACAGCGACGACCAACCTGATGTCCAAGCTGCTCGGCGCGGTCGCGGGTATCTGCTTGATCATCGGCGGCATCGGCATCATGAACATCATGCTGGTGTCGGTGACCGAGCGCATCCGCGAGATTGGCCTGCGCATGGCGGTAGGCGCCAGCCCGTCCGACGTGCGCCGCCAGTTCCTGGCCGAGGCGATGCTGATCTCGCTGATCGGCGGGGGGATCGGGATTGCGATTGGCGTGGCCGGGGCGCTGATCGTGGGCAAGCTCGGCGACTTGCCCGTGGAGTTGAATTCACAAGTCGTGATGCTTGCCGCGGGGTTTTCCATCGCCACGGGCCTGTTCTTCGGCTACTACCCGGCGCGCAAGGCATCCCTTCTGGATCCGATCGAGGCGCTGCGCCAGCAGTAGCCGCTCGCCCTCCGCGGGCATTCGCCGAACACTGCTGGCCCGCCAATCCTGGCCGGGTCTTGAATGGGCCTGTGTCACACACACGCATGCGTCAGCCCTGTGGCAAAATCCGGGGATCGGAGCCATCACGCGCCGAACCCTCCGGACCGGCCTGACGCATATGCCCCAACGCCATCGCCGCAAACTTGCCGACCAAGGCGTGCCGATGCATGGCTGATCATTACGGCCATCTACCACGTGGCCCAGCGCGGATCTTGAAGGCGACTCAATGGTCCCTGCAGGGACTGCGTGCGGCGTGGCTGCATGAGTCCAGCTTCCGGTTGGAAGTGGTGTTGTTCGTGATCGCGGGACCGCTGGGCTGGTACTTCGGCCAGACCGGTGTCGAGCGCGCGCTGCTGGTCGGCAGCTGCTTGCTGGTGCTGAGTTGCGAACTGCTCAATTCGGCGATCGAGGCGGTGATCGAGCGTTACGGCCCGGAACACCATGAGCTTGCGGGGCGCGCCAAGGACATGGGCTCGGCGGCGGTCTTCGTGCTGATGATGAACGTGATCCTGGTGTGGTTGCTGATCCTTGGCCCGCGCGCGCTGCAACACTGACGAGAACTACACGCAATGATGGAACTGCTGACTGATCCGCAAGCATGGATCACTTTGTTGACACTGAGCGCCATCGAGATCGTGCTCGGCATCGATAATCTGGTGTTCATCTCTATCGCGGTGAGCAAGCTGCCGCATGCAAGCCGCGAGAAGGCACGCAAGTTCGGCATCGCCGTCGCATGCGTCACGCGCATCGGGTTGCTGTTGACCCTCGCTTGGCTGGCGGGCTTGACCAGTGCCTTGTTCGAGCTGTTCGGCAGGGGGATCTCGGTCCGCGACCTGGTGCTAATCGTCGGGGGCGTGTTTCTGCTGGTGAAGGGCAGCATGGAAATCCGCGACCTGGTGGTCGGCGAACATGACGAAGAAGACGTCAGCACCAAGCCGATGACTTCGTTCTGGATGGTGATCGCGCAGATCGCGGTGATCGATATCGTGTTCTCGCTGGATTCGGTGATCGCGGCGGTCGGCATGGCCAACCAGAAAATCATCATGGTGATGGCGATCCTGCTGGCAGTGGCGGTGATGCTGTTGGCGTCAGGGCCACTGGGTCGCTTCATTGATCGCAATCCGACGATCAAGATGCTCGCGTTGGCGTTCATTGTGCTGGTCGGCGTCTTCCTGGTGCTGGACGGCTTCGGGGTACACGTGAGCAAGGGCTATATCTACGGCGCAATGGGGTTCTCTGCGCTGGTGGAAGGCCTGAACCTGTGGGCGAAACGCAATGCGCGCCATCGTGGGATGACCGATTAAAATTTGAATTCGTCGGCTTTCACGAACCGTCGCACTGAAATGGCGCAGC
>JBDSGA010000210.1:0-15692 GCA_039919235.1 Thermomonas sp.
GGCAGCGACGCCATCAAGGCAACGTAGCTACTTCTACATAATTCAGGGATTCGGTGCTGGATCAGCGGCGTGGCGGGCCTTCCACGCTGCCAGTTGCGTTTCGTAGTACAACAACGCTTCGGCGTAGGCATCCCACACGCACACTGCGCAGCCGCCATCACAACAGTCCATCGGAAATGGCTTCTCGGGCGCAATCGGCAGCGGGTCGGTTTCTGATCTCACGAGATGCCGATGATTATGCCGGCTGGCCCGCTGCGATCTCCCGCAAGGCGCGCTCGAACACCTCCACCGGCTGCCCGCCCGAAATCAGGTGCTTCTGATTGATGATGATCGCGGGTACCGAACTGATGCCGTTGCGCTGGAAGAACTGCTCCTGGTGGCGCACGTCCTCGGCATAGTCGCTCGACGCAAGGATCGCGCGTGCCTGCTCCTCGGGAAGACCCACGCTCTCGGCGATGCCGGCCAGCGTGTCCTGGTTGGAGACGTCCAAGCCATCGGTGAAATAGGCGCGTAGCAAGGCGTGCTTGAGCGGCTGTTGTTTGCCTTCGATGCCCGCCCAATGCAGCAGGCGATGCGCATCGAACGTGTTGTAGACCCGCCGCCGCATGCCGACGCCGAAGGTGAAGCCGAGTTCGGCCCCGCGTTCGCGAATGCGTTCCTGGTTTTCGGCCAGCTGCGTATCGGACAGCCCGTACTTTTCTTTCAAATGTTCGGTGGTGTCTTGGCCTTCGGGGCCAAGCCGCGAATTGAGCTCGAAGGGCTGGAAGTGGAGATCGGCAGTCACCTCGCTACCGATATTTCCCAATGCCTTTTCAAGTGCCGCCAGGCCAATGGCGCACCACGGGCACGAAACATCTGAAACGAAATCAATGCGCATCGGTGTGCCTGTCGCGTCCGACATCACAACCTCGCGCCTAGTGAGATGAAGTCGCAATTTGCTTCATGTAAATCGCGTTGCATGAGTTTTCTCCTGATTGGGGTCAGGCGCACGGGCCGTTCCTCGACGCATCAGCGCGAACATGGCATGCCGTAGCCATAAACGCTACGACGCTAAGGCGCCCATGTCGATTCCGGCAGTTTTTCGTCGAGCGCTTTCCCCGGTGCGCAGTCGTCCGTGTAATACGCCGTCTGCATACCGCCGATCTGCTTGCGCTGCTGGTAATACACCCGGAAGTAGGTCATCCCGCCCTGCTTGGCGAGTGCCTCCGGCCCGATGCCTAGCAAGCGGGCCGCACGCGCGTAACGTTGGATGGCCTGGCATTCGGTGATGGCCTCATTCATTTCACCTCGTACATGCATGGCTTCGTGCGCGAACATCTGCACGCTGAAGATGCCTTCACGGCCCATCCGTTCGGAATGTCGCAGGTGGTCCATCAGCACACCACACCATGGCTTCTGGAACACGATGTGGCCAGTCACCGGATCCGCATGACCCGATGCCAGCGCCATCGGGTCGATCGCGGTATCGAAGAACGTATTGCAGTGCACCGTCGCCTGATTCGATCCCGACAGGATGCGCGCCTTGGCGGTCAGGAACTGCTCGAAGCGCCAATAGCGCAATGGCGTGTAGGCGAACGCTGCCGCGATGAGCAGCAGGATCAAGACATAGGATGGCTGTATCTCTTGCGGTTCGGCATAACCCGGCTTTGCGACAAATCCGTAATAGACCTCACGCAGCGCCAGCCACAGGAACAACGCCGCCATCGCCCACCACAACATTGCCGCGCCTACCTTTTGACGATCTCCACCCGACGATTCTGCGCGCGGCCCGCCTCGCCGTCATTGGACGCAACCGGCTTGTCCATGCCGAACCCGGCCGACTGCAGCCGCTCCGCTGCCAAGCCTTGCGCCACCAGATAGGCCACGACTGACGCGGCGCGCTGCTCGGATAGCGTCTTGTTGTACGCGGCGCCACCGATGTTGTCGGTATGGCCTTCCAAGGTCATCGACCAATCCGGATGCGCATTGAGCATGCCGGCGACCTGCTTGAGCAAGGGTTCCGATTCGGCCCGCAACTTCGCGGAGGAGAAATCGAAATTGATGCCGTCCAGACGCGCGCGACCCAACGCCTGCAATTCATCGCCCAGCTGCGATTGGGCGGTATCGCCCTTCCATCCGGGGATGTTGGGGCAATCGCCGAGGTCGTCATTCACCTTTTCACCGTTGTAGAACGACGCATAGCCCGAATTGGCCTCGGCGCCCTCCGCCCGGGTCAGGCCCATGATCAATTTGCCGTCATGGCTGAAGGAGAACAGGCCAAGTTGCCGGGTCTTCGATCCGTCCGAGCTGGTCTCGGTCATCACCGCCTTCAACAGCCGGCCCTCGATGCCGCCGGAGATCATGCCGTCCTGGTATTCGTAGCAACCGGTGACGCGCGTGCCTTCCTGCTTCAAACGCACCTTGCCCCAACCGCTCCAGCCGTCATACGTGCCGCTCACGCCTGACAGCGACGCTTCGCTGGTCAGTTGCTTGCCATAGGCATGCACACCGGTCATGCCCACGTAGTCGTCACCATGCGTACTGTTGATGGTCAGTCGCAACCAGCGCCCTGGCACCTTGGCTGACACCGGCACATTTTGGCCATTGCGCGCCATCGCCAGATCCGTGGTGAGGATGATTTTGTAGCCGGCATCCTTGGAGGTATCTGACATCTCGACCGTGACCGACTTCGGCGATTTCTCGTCGCGGTTCAGGCCAGCGCTATCAAACACCATGCGTTCGATCTCGGCTTGCTCGGGCAGTTCGAACACCAGCACCGGCACAGGAGTTTCGGTGGCCGTCCAATCCGTCAAGGGCGCTTCATCGATCAGATTGATCGGGTCGTAGGCCATCTGGAACAGGCCCTGGTTGTCCTTGGGCTTTTCGACGATCTGGGTGCCCGCCGCAAATGCGAGCAGATCCAGCGGCGGGACTTCGACGCTCGCAGTCGCCGCATCGGTGGTCGCTGCCGCCTGCGCAGGCACCGTAAGTGATGACGCTGTTTGCGCCGCTGCCGGGTCATTCCCGCCGGATGGCTGGCAAGCCGCCAGCAGCAACGACAGGATCACGCACGCCACCACATTCCACTTGATCATCAATATTCCTTATAGCGTCTCGGGCTGGCTTTGCTGCCATGCGATTACTAACGAAACTGGGCGCGGAACATGGCCATCCGCGCCCGCGGCGCCACAATGACAGGCACTCCCACCAGACCGCAATAACAGGCACTCTGGCAACCGTTCCCGGAGGCGTCCCCGCATGGCAGCAAGCACGACATCTAGCGACCACCCGCCCATCGTCTCGATCCGCAACCTGGGAAAGACCTACAAGTCTGGATACCAGGCGCTGAAGGATATCAACCTCGATATCCGCCAAGGCGAGATCTTCGCCCTGCTTGGCCCCAACGGTGCCGGCAAGACCACCCTGATCAGCATTGTCTGCGGCATCGTCAATCCGACCGTAGGCACGGTGCTGGCCGATGGCCACGATATCGTCCGCGAGTCGCGCGCGGCGCGGATGAAAATCGGCTTGGTCCCGCAGGAACTGTCTACGGATGCGTTCGAGACCGTATGGGCCACCGTGCGCTTCAGCCGCGGCCTGTTCGGCCGGCCACCGGATCCCGCTCATCTGGAAAAAGTGCTGCGTTCGCTATCGCTGTGGGACAAGCGCGACAGCAAGATCATGACGTTGTCAGGTGGCATGAAACGGCGCGTGCTGATTGCCAAGGCGCTGTCACACGAACCGCGCATCCTCTTTTTGGATGAACCCACCGCCGGCGTTGATGTGGAGTTGCGTCGCGACATGTGGCAACTGGTGCGCGAGCTGCGCGACAGCGGCGTCACGATCATCCTGACCACGCACTACATCGAAGAAGCGCAGGAAATGGCCGATCGCATCGGCGTGATCAACAAGGGCGAGTTGATCGTGGTCGAGGATAAGGCCGTACTGATGCGCAAGCTGGGCAAGAAACAGCTGACCCTTCAATTGCAGGCGCCGCTGGAACGCATCCCCGAAGCACTGGCAGGCGAGCCGTTGGAACTGGCCGACGCAGGCCATTCGCTGGTTTACACATTCGATACGCAAGCCGAGCGCACCGGCATTGCCACGCTCCTGCGCCGTCTTGGCGATGAAGGTATCGGCTTCAAGGACCTGCATTCCAGCGAGAGCTCACTGGAGGATATTTTCGTCAGTCTGGTGCATGCCACGCCAGCAGACAGCAAGGAAGCACGCGCATGAACCTGCATGGCATCAAGGCGATTTACCGTTTCGAGATGGCGCGCACCTTCCGCACCCTGACCCAATCCATCGCATCGCCGGTGTTGTCCACGTCGCTGTACTTCGTGGTGTTCGGCGCAGCGATTGGCTCACGCATGGGCAATGTCGATGGCGTGAGCTACGGCGCCTTCATCATCCCCGGCTTGCTGATGCTGTCACTGCTCAACGAAAGCATTTCCAATGCCTCGTTTGGCATCTATATGCCGAAATGGGCCGGGACCATCTACGAATTGCTGTCGGCGCCGGTGTCGCCGCTGGAGATCGTGATCGGCTATGTAGGCGCGGCAGCGACCAAGTCGATGATGTTGGGCCTGTTGATCCTGGTGACGGCGCGCGTGTTCGTGCCGTTCCACATCGAACATCCGCTGTGGATGTTGTGCTTCCTGCTGTTGACCTCAGTGAGCTTCAGCTTGTTCGGCTTCATCATCGGCCTGTGGGCGGATGACTTCCAGAAACTGCAGGTGGTGCCCCTGATGATCGTGACCCCGCTGACGTTCCTGGGCGGCGCGTTCTATTCCATCAGCATGCTGCCGCCGATCTGGCAGAAAATCACCCTGTTCAATCCCGTGGTGTACCTGATCAGCGGGTTCCGCTGGAGCTTCTACGGGATCTCCGATGTGAACGTCATTGTCAGTGTTGCCGCGACCGTTGGCTTCCTGCTGCTGTGCCTGGGTGCGGTGTGGTGGATTTTCCGTACGGGATACAAACTCAAGGCATGAGCGACCTGCGGGTTCTCCACATCGTCTTGTCATCGCCTGCACTAGCCTTGCCTCATGTCACACGATGCACTGCCGATCTTCACCATCGGTCACTCGACGCGACCGCTAGGGGAATTCCTCTGCTTGCTTGCGGAATCGGATATTGACTGTGTCGTGGATGTACGCCGGCTGCCAGGTTCGCGAGCATATCCCCAGTACGATGCGGATGCCTTGCGCGAGTCACTGCAAGACGTCGGCATCGACTACTGGCACCTGAGCGCACTCGCAGGCTTGCGCCGCACCTCCGAAGCGCCGAAAGCGTTCGAAAGCGCGTTCTGGACGAATGCGAGCTTCCGTCGCTATGCCGCTTACGCACACACCGCTAATTTCGCTGACGGCTTGCATGCGCTTGAACTGCGCGCTGCATCGCAACGTTGTGCGCTGATGTGTGCGGAAGCTGTCTGGTGGCGCTGCCATCGACGCATCATCGCGGACTACCTGCTCGCGGGCGGCCATCGCGTCTTGCACATCATGGGACCGGGCAAGGTGATGCCTGCGGAGTTGACGGCCGGTGCCAGGATCGTCGATGGCGCGCCCTGCTATCCCGATGAAGCAAGCCCGCAACTTTCCCTAGTGCCAGGGAGCAGCACCGCATCATGAGCACCACTTTCAAGGTAGGCGACCATGTTCGCTGGAATTCCGAGGCAGGCCACGTCAGCGGCCACATCACCAGGATCCATACGCATGACACCCAGTACAAGGGCTACACCCGCCATTGTTCGACCGATGATCCTCAGTACGAGATCAAGAGCGACAAGACCGATCACGTGGCCATGCACAAGGGTACGGCCTTGCACCGCTTGGCTGACTGAACTGCAGTCCGAGTGCCTGGTGACCGATTAACCTGCTTGAATCCCTCTTGACCTGTATTCGTCGTTCGTACGCTTTAGAATCAAAAACCTGGAAAGAGCGAAGGTGCTCACGTTGCGAAAAATTGGGGGTGCGCTGGCCTCTCCCCCGTGCTCCGTGCGGTGGCGCTTCCCCAAGCGCTTCACGCTCAGGGCGTTGCCGAAGGCGCCGCAGCACGCACGATGTCGCCACTGTCAATCGCAGTAGCTGCAGGCACGCTCCAGCCATTGCCGGTAGCGAACTGGACACCAGTGAAAATGGCCGGCAGGCCCTCGTCGAAGCCCGTGCTTGATTGCAACTGGTAATGGAGATGCACCAGGAATGCATCGCCGGACATGCCCATTGCGCCGATGCGTTCGCCTCGTGCCACGCGTTGCCCGGGTGCCACTTGCACGCTGCCCTGCTTGAGGTGCGCGAACAGGCTGTATTCGCCGTTGCCATGGTCGACGATCACGTAGTTGCCCAGGAACAGCTTGAGGTTTTTCATGATGGCAGCCTGGTCGAACGGCGGTGGTGCGCCCTTGCGATTGTCGGCCATGCCGTCATGCATTTCCGCCACCACGCCATTGCCGGTGGCGAGTATCGGCGTGCCATAGCCATACCAGTCGGCGGGCGTCGCTCCATCCGTGCGGTACAGGCGTCCCTGGCCATCAGTGACGCACAGGTCGTGGGCGTAGCGCATGAAATTTGCGCGGATGCCGAAATGCGTGGTCATTCCTCCGGTGATGTCCAGCCGCCGATGGTGCGCGGTGAGGTCGTGGCCGTCATGCACGAACACCGGGCCGGCGATCGGTAATGCCAGTGGCGTGCGGGACACGAATGGCATGGGCGCCACCCGCACTTCAACGCGTTGCTGGGGCGCATCCTTGGCGGCGGAAAATACCGCCACGTAACGCAGGTCGCCCAGCCAAAGCGACGCGCGGAAATACTGAAATGGATTGAATACGACCAGCCGTCCGTGCGCCGGCAAGTTCCGGTTGGGAACGGTCACGATGCCCATCGTGGTCGCGTCGCCGTTCTGGTCCAGGCGTCGCTGGCCGAGGAACCCGCCTGCAGCATCGAACCAGCTGGCCTCCAGGCCCACCAGGGTCAGTGCCTTGTCACCAGGATTGTCGAAGACCAGGTCGAAGTTCAGGTCCTGTCCGTCACGGCTGGCTTCCAGCAACGGTTGCGCAGGCAAGGTGGTGGCCTGTAACTGCTGCGCGGACGCGGCAAACGGGGCGAGCCAAAGGGACGCGCCAAGCATCAGCCAGGTCCAGGCCGAGAAACGGGTCTTACAGGTGGAACGATGCATGGGTAATCTCCCGAAGTTGCACAAGGGAGACGGCCAAGGGGCGAACGGTTGCACGAAGACAGATATCGGTACCGACTCTAGTTGCAATGATTGATCACAGCGTGATGAAGGAAATCGTGCGGGAGACCCTGCGCATCATCAGGATTCAGCCAGGAGCATGCCCATCCATCATTTGCTGACCGCCTCGCTGATATCGTCCTTGACCGCCTGTGTGTTGGCTTGGGTCGGGGTCGGACGCTGCTTGTCGGATTGCACTTCGGCGGCGATTGCGGGCAGCGTATCGGCCGTGATCAGGCCCAGGCCCAGCGCGTGCTCGGCGATTGCGACGCTATCGCTCACGCGCAGCATCGGCACAGTGGTGCCGGCGACCTGTTCGATGAAGCCATCGACAAATTGGTCGCGCGGGGAATCGCTGCCCGGATCTACGTCGCGGATGTAGATCGCCAGGATCCGATCGCCGAACTCGCGTGCGACTTGGCTGTAAGTCTCGGCATCGGCCTGGCCCGAATCCCCGAGCAGCACCCAGCGCAGGAGTGGGAAGTGTTGCACCAGCATGCGCACGCGTTCGACCTTGTGGCCACTGCCACCTCCCAACGTTTCACCCTTGTGCACACCCATTCGGCGCATCAGCATCGGGCCGACTGGAATCGCATTGAGCTCGAAGAAGTCCTCCAGCAAGTCGTACAGGTTCCACGGTGAATTGGAGACGTAGAAGATCGGATTGCGTACGTCGCCATCCGTTCCGGACTGCAACGCACGGTACAGCTCGGCGACACCCAGCAATGGCTTGCGAGTGCGCGCGTTGTGCAGGAATGCCAGCTGCGCGGCGGTCTTCCAGTCCAGGATGCTGCTTTGCAGGACGGTATCGTCGATGTCGGAGATGACTCCGAACTGCGCCGATGGAGACACCTGCAGCACGGGCTGCGACGTGGGCAGGCTGCCATCGTCCAAGGTGATGTTGGCGTTTTCCCAAAGTTCCCCGGTGATCCGCGCGGGATTCGGCAGGCTGATCTTGTAGTAACCCTCACTGTCCGTCACGGTCTCGGCCGTCGCGTCGCGATATCGCACCCGCAGCCCGACGCCGGGCACGTCGTCGGCGTCGAAACGCCGATACGTGTTGAGCAGGTTGTCCCACCATGTGTCGTCATGCAGCGGGCCACCCAGCGGCGCTGATGCCAGTACCCGCCCGCGCAACTCGACCGTGGTATTGCTGGCAAAAGAACGGTACGCGGCGATATAACGCGGCTGATTGAACCCGAAACGCGCATCCAGACGCTGGCGCGCCGCATCGAGGTGGTCGTCTGCATTGATGGCGAGCGCTCGCAGGTATTGCACGACATGTGCAGGCCACTGACGGGGGGAGGGTGTCGATAAGGGCATCGGCTTTGGGGCTCCCTGCGGGAGTGGAGGAGCGTCCAAGTCTTGCCTCAGCAGCGGCAATGCCGCGTGAGTATCGACATGACGCCGTGGACGGTTCAATCACGCCGGTTCAAAAGTACGCCGCTACCTGCAGTCGAACGTCATCCAGACGCTACAAGCCGGCCAAGACTTCGGACACGCTGAGCCCGAGTTCAAGCTGCACGCGGACGTACTCGCGCTCCTTGCGAGACAAGGCGCGGCCCGCGGCGATGCGAACGTCCTCCGCATCCAGGATGCGCATGATCCTGGGCAACGCCGAGCCGATTGCATCAGGCAGGTAACCAGCTTCGCGTAACGCGGCGGTGATCAGGTCTTCAGTTTCCATGGCACATCGTAATTCATGTTGGTAGGGTTTCAGCGGCAGTGCACAGATGGACTCATATCTTAATCTGCAGGTGAATCGACCCTACCTGAACTCTTCCGAAAGGCCTGCGCGATAAATCACCTTGGCTTGACGGATTGGCTGCAAGGCTCCGTAGCAATCACCATTCCTCACCGCGAGAGTACTGCCATGCATATTAAATTCATTACCGCCAGCCTGCTCACCGTCGCTGCCTTGTCCGCGTGCACCACTCGTCCGGTGACCGTGAACACCCCCGGCCCGGGCACGACCACCGTGCAGGTTCCCGTGATTGCCAACAGCAACATGCTGCAGACGGATGACGTACGTGCCACGCTTGATAACGCGCTAGGCACCAACGCCGCCGGCATCGATGTCAAAGTTGACGGCACCACGGTATTTTTGACCGGCCACGTCGCGACGCAGGCACTGCATGATCAAGCCATCTCCGTGGCACAAGGCACCGCGGGCGTTTCGACCGTCGTGCACACCGGATTGACCGTCCAATAAGTCGCACTGGCGCATGATGGTGGCGGCATGCAACTGTCGCCGCTTGACTCAGGGTGAGAGGCGTGAACGTCTCCACCCTTTTTTTGCGGGAGCAAATCTGGATGGATGGAGAGAACCAAGACCGAGCCCGCAACTACCTGTACACCCTGCTGACCACGATGGCGGCGGCTGGTGGATCGGATCTATTCATCGCGCACGACTTCCCGCCAAGCATGAAGTCAAATGGCCAGATGACCCCCATGTCCGGTGACAAGCTCACCGGCGAGTTCACGGCGCAATTGGCGCAGTCCGTGATGAATGCGAAGCAGCAAGATGAATTCGCCAAGGACATGGAAAGCAATTTCGCGATCGCCCTGCCGGGCGTATCGCGCTTTCGCGTCAACGTATTCATGCAGCAGGGCCATGTGGGCATGGTGCTGCGCACGATTGCCGCGGAGATCCCGAACTTCGAGAAGCTGCGCTTGCCCGAGGTGCTCAAGGAAGTCGTGATGAACAAGCGCGGCCTGGTCCTGCTTGTCGGCGGCACCGGATCGGGCAAGTCGACCTCGCTGGCCGCCATGATCGATCACCGCAACCGCACGTCCGCCGGACACATCATCACCGTCGAGGATCCGGTCGAATACGCCCATGTCTCCAACAAGTCGTTGGTGACCCACCGCGAAATCGGCGTGGATACCCTGAGCTGGCACCACGCGCTCAAGAACACGCTGCGGCAGGCACCGGACGTGATCCTGGTCGGCGAGATCCGCGATGCAGAAACGATGGAGCACGCGATCGCCTTTGCCGAGACCGGCCACCTGTGCCTATCCACCCTCCACGCCAACAGCGCGTCGCAGACGATGGAACGGATCGTCAATTTTTTCCCCGAGGAGCGCCGCGCGCAGCTGCTCATGGATCTATCGGCCAACCTCCGCGCCATCGTGTCGCAACGGCTGGTCCGCACGGAGGACGGCACTGGGCGAGTGGCCGCGATCGAAATCCTGCTGAATACCCCGACCATTGCCGAGAAGATCTTCAAGGGCGAGTTTGGCGAACTGAGGGGGGTGATGAACAAGTCGCGTGAACTGGGCATGCGCACCTTCGACTGGGCGCTGTTCGAGCTCTACAACGAAGGATTGGTTGGCTACGACGAGGCAATCCGCAACGCCGACTCGGCCAACGAGTTGCGCTTGAACATCAAGCTCAAGAGTCAACGGGGCGAACCAAAGGTTGCCGCGGGTCTGGCGCTGGAATTACACGACGCACCAACCGCCGAAGAGACCGAAGAAATCCGCAAGGAAGAGCTGCGCAAGCAAAACGAAAAGCGCGAGGAAATTGAGTTGCAACGCCTGTTGGCCACCAAGGCCAATGCCGCCGCCCCCTGAATCATTAGCGCACCTGGTCAAGCCTTAGAGACTTCGACTGCCGCTTTTTATTGCGTGGCAGCGGCCGGCGACCCCGCAATATCGATCAGCACATCCTGCAGCGCCCGTTCGCGCCACACCCGCAGCGTCACGGCCTTGCCCGCCGGTAGGCGACTGCTGATCATGGGCAGGTCAGTGGACTTGTCGAGAGGTTGCCCGTTGATTTCCAGCACGATATCCATCGGCTTGAGGCCGGCTGCGATGGCCGGACTGCCTTGAAAGACCTCGATGACCAACGCGCCGCGCGCTTTGTCCATTCCAAGCCCCAATGCAACCTCTGGGGTAACGTCGGTCACGCGCACGCCGATCCGGGCAGGTGCAGGGGCTGAGGCTGGGGTGACCGGCGTGGGGGCAGGTGTCTCCGAACCCGTCGCTGTGGTCGGAGCGGTCACGGACGACGTGGCGGTGGCCCCGCCGATGGGCTGCCACGCCACGTCCGTGAACGGCATCTTGTAACCGCTGAAATTCTTGCGGTAGTCGCGCAGGGACTTCTCCGCCTCTGCATGCGTGTCTTTGAAGTAGCACGACGAATTCGCGCGGGTGAGGCCGTGTACCTCGATCACGTTGCGGTCGAATTGCTTACCGTATCGCTCGGCCAGCGCATAGGGGGTCATTGGATCTGCGCCGTCCATGCTCATCTCGAACACCTCCGACGCCACGCTTGACGCCAGGGTCTTGCGCTGGTCGGTGTCGGTGCCATAGCAGTAGAAGTACTTGCGGACGACGGCCGGCTTCGCCGCCAACGCAGGCGTCCAGGGCTTGGGCGTCCACGCGACGTCCTGCCATTTGTTGATTGCCACAAGACCCATGAAGCGCGAGGTCAGGATGCTGCGTTGCTCATTGCGCGCAGCTTCAGCGGTTGCCCGATCATTGCTGGCGAAGGCGCATGTCTTGTCGCCTGTGCCGCCCTTGCTGCCGATGAAGGCATGGAAATCGGTGGCCATTTCCAACGTGCGGGAAAAGTTGTCGGCGGATGGGTGCTCATACTCGAATACGGGCGTCGCCCAGATCATGTGCCCCGCGCTGTCATCAACAGTGCAGAAACTGAAACTTTTCTGCGTCACGGTCGCTGTGGGGGTCTGCGCGCGGGTGGACGGTGACAGGCCAGCCATGAGC
Source organism: Thermomonas sp. (assembly GCA_039919235.1). Taxonomy (GTDB): domain Bacteria; phylum Pseudomonadota; class Gammaproteobacteria; order Xanthomonadales; family Xanthomonadaceae; genus Thermomonas. The sequence continues at coordinate 11,944 of JBDSGA010000210.1, forward strand.
AGGCAAACGACGGTGACGACAGCAAAACGCGGCATTGAACGACTCCAGAAAGACCAAGTAGCTGGGTGGCATTGCGTAGCGGGTTGACGACACGATCCGCTCACCTGCCATTGCGCCCTTGCGGACACCGTAGCCGTTCCCCTCATCAACTGCCATTGAGCCGATCGCCGCGGAGATCGACCAGCGCGTTGGGGCAGCGTGATGGGGTGCCACGCGTTACCCACAAGGAGCACGCTCACTCAACATGCCATCTGGACACCACGCTTCGCTTCACACCGGCAGCGCTAGAGTTGAGCGACCTCACAGGAAAAGACCGCCATGCGCATTCTCATCACCGGAGCAACCGGCCTGGTTGGACAAGGCGTGTTGCGGGCATGCCTGGATGCGCCCGACGTGACCCACGTGGTCGCGCTTGGCCGCCACGCCAGCGGCCAATCGCATCCGAAACTCAGGGAAGTCATTTGCCCGGATTTCTCCGACCTCAGTGCTCTGGAGAACCAACTACATCCGTTCGATGCCTGCCTCTACTGCGCGGGCGCACCTCCGGTCGGCACGCCCGAAGCCCAGTACCGGCACGTCACCCTCGCGCTCACCACGCACGTCGCAGCCACCTTGGCACGCCTCAACCCGCAGCTTGTGTTTGTATACATTTCCGGCGCGCACGCAGATCCCGCAAGCCGGTTCATGCCCATGCGAGTGAAAGGCGAAACCGAGCGTGCACTCGCGGCGCTTCCGATTCGCACCATCATGCTGCGCCCCGGTGGGATCCAGCCGGTTGATGGCGTGCGTTCGCCACATCCGGCCATGGATGTCATGTATCGGGTCGCCGGCCCGCTGATGGGGCTCGGTGTTCGATTCATGCCCGGGATGTTGACCACAACCGCAAGTGTGGGACGCGCGATGCTCGCGCTGCTGCGCCAGGACGACCCGCCGCAGGTTATTGAGAACGACGCGATCAATTTGCTTGGTGCTGCTTGATTAGCCAAAAAAGTGAAGAAGAAGGGAATCAAGAGCGCATCATTCTGTCATTTCTTTTTTGGATTCAGTCAACCAATACGATCAAACAGCGCGCCGATGTAAACCGCGAAAAGCACTGTTGCGAGCAGCGCATTGATGCGGTGGTACCACGCATTCCTGGTCATGGCGGCGATGATCGCAGTCACCGCGAAACCGACATGGAACGCAAGGTTGGCGGAACCGGGCAATTCCCCATGGATCACCACGTCCTTGAGCAGGCTGATGACCACCACGCCGACCATCAGCAAGAAGAACGGCCGCGCCTGGGCCATGTAGGCAGCCTGCATGTCCAGCTCGCCGTCGCCCTCCAGGTCCGGCAAGGCGAGCCCCGCGACCATGTAGAACAGGATCGTCTGCAACAGGACGATCGCATACATGCCGAACGTCCATTCCGGCACCCCGCGCAAGCCGAACATCGCCCACCACGCCTGCGCCTGCATGGCCAGCAAGACACCGGCCCAGAGCAAAGCAGGCAGGTACAGGACGACCTGGTCGCGCTTGATCAGCAAGCGCCGAAACCCCTGAAGAATTTCGGTCACGGCCAGACCCAGAATGATCGAGAAGAACACAGCGAGATAATCGAAGGTCTCTGCGGACGCACTCATCATCACTTCCCCTGCTGGTTCCTGCGTCCGCTGGACACTCCGCGAACAGTTGGATTTTACCGGCCAAACGCCGATTCAGTATCAACCGGGGTACACGCAAAACAGGGCCAGTGAACATTTTCCAGCAAGACGTTACGCCTCAGCACCATTCAAACGGAAAGGTTCTCTCACCCCTTTTCTGCGCTCGACTACAATGCGTGGCCATGCTGAATCGCCTGCTCAAGCTTTCGCTCGGACTGACGGCCTACGGCGTGTCGATGGTGATGATGCTGCAGTCCGATCTCGGGCTGATGCCTTGGGATGTCCTGCACCAAGGCATTGCCTTGCAGGGCGACTGGCAGATGGGTCGGGTCACGATCGCAGTCAGCGTGGCTGTCCTGCTGCTGTGGATCCCGATCAGGCAAAAGCCCGGTTTCGGCACGGTCTGCAATGCCATCGTGATCGGGCTGGTGTTCGACACCGTCAATGGACTGATAGGCGATCGCCTGCTTGACGCCACGATGGCCACGCGCGTGACCCTTCTGATCGGTGGCATCTTGCTCAACGCCGTTGCGACGGCCGCCTATCTGGGCGCGCACCTCGGCCCTGGTCCACGCGACGGCCTGATGACTGGACTGGTGCGCCGCACCGGCCACTCGGTGCGATTGGTGCGCACACTGATCGAAGGCAGCGTCGTCGTGGGCGGCTTCTTGCTGGGCGGCACACTGGGCGTCGGCACGATCGTCTACGTTTTGTTGATCGGCCCACTGATCCAACACGTGATGCCGTGGTTTGACACAAGACGCGTTGCGCTGGGTGATGACCGGTAGCCGATGAGATCGAGAGGCAGGAAAACCCTCAGAAAATATTTCGCGGAGATGCTTTCTACCTCTGCACAATTCAAGCGGAAATGTTCTCTGAGCCCTTTTTCAGTGACCCCGGTATCGGCCCTTGTTTGGTCGCCGATTTCCGAGATTGACGCCGCACCACCCCTTGTTCGTCGCTCCGCGCCATAGGCGCCCTTGGAGCGCTGTATGTTCGCTTCCGGTAGACACCCACTCACCGCTGACGCGACTCCTGCGTCGACCGCAGCCCCCTTCCAAGAGACTCCATGCCCATGCGTGCATCCCTGCTTTCGCTCGCCCTCGCCGCAGCCACCCTTCCCGGCGTGGCCCCGGCTGAAACGCCCACCACCAGGACCGACATCACCCGTTACGCGGATGCCATGCTGGCGGCCAATTACCGCCAGGGCGCCCCCGGCGCAGCGGTCTTGATCGCGCGTGGCGACGACATCCTGTTCCGGAGCGCCCGTGGACTGGCCGACATCCAGACCGGGACACCGCTCACAGCGGAGTCAGTGTTCCGGATCGGATCGGTGAGCAAGCAGTTCACGGCTGCGGGCCTGCTCAAGCTGGTCGAAGCCGGCAAGGTCTCGTTAGCTGATCCGCTGTCGAAGTACGTCCCCGGCTTTCCCAATGGCCAGCACATCACCGTACTCGAACTGCTCAACCACACCTCGGGCGTCAAGAACTACACCAGCATTGCTGCCTGGCGGCAGGGTCCGATCGACAAGGACCTCAGCACCGCGCAGACCATCGCCATCTTCAAGGACGCCGAGCCCGATTTTGCACCGGGCGAGGAGTGGGCCTACGACAACTCCGGCTACATCCTGGTCGGTGCGGTGATCGAGGCCGCCAGCGGCCAGCCGTGGCACGACTACCTGCGTACCAGCCTGTTCGAGCCGCTGGGCCTGCGCCATACCGGCTACGGCGCAGATCCGACGTTCGCCGCGTTGCAAGTCCCGGGTTATTCGCTGGATGACGGCAAGGTGGTGCCTGCCAAGGTGATCAGCATGACGATTCCACACGCAGCAGGCGCGCTGCTATCGACGGTCGATGACCTGCTGAAGTGGAACCGCGCCCTGCATGAAGGCCGCGTACTGCGCAGCGACAGCTACACGCAGATGATCACACCGGTCGGCAAGGCACGCGAGGCACACTACGGCTTCGGCATCGAACTTGCCACCGTGCAGGGCCGGCCGATGCTCGACCACAGCGGCGGCATCTTTGGATTCTCGTCGATGCTGGAATACGTGCAGGGGCCAGACATCAGCGTGGTCGTGCTGCAGAACAACGACAGCAGCGATGG
>JBDSGA010000211.1:0-7596 GCA_039919235.1 Thermomonas sp.
TTGCCGCTCGCCGCTGTCCTCACCGGCATGCTGGGCCATCCCGGCCGCGAACGTGCGAACTCGCTCCAGCGCAGCGGCCAGGCGTTCCTGTCGCACGGGCTTGACCAGGTAATCAATCGCCTGCGCCTCGAACGCCGACAACGCATGCGCATCGAATGCGGTGCAGAACACCACCGCCGGGCGCGGCTCGAACGCGGCCAAGTGGCGCGCGGCCTCCAGCCCATCGATGCCCGGCATTGAGATATCCAGCAAGACCACGTCCGGGCGATGTTCCGCGCACGCGTGCAACGCGGCATGGCCATCACCGGCCTCGGCGACCACGTCAATACCGGGCATGCTGGCCAGCAACGCGCGCAGGCGGTCGCGCGCCAGCGGTTCATCGTCGGCGATCACCACCCGCAACGGCGCTGTATCCATGTCGATATCCCCTTCCCACTGCAGGCGGCGCCAGACGCACGATAGTAGCCCGCACCTTGGCGCCGGGTCATCCGCCTTTCGGCATGCGCGCGCGTCAGAGGCGCAGCGCTGATTTCTGTCAGCCGAGGGCGAAACGTGCCGTCATCCAGTCGCCCAGATCACGAATCTCTTCCGCGCACACCGCGTGCTGCATCGGATAGCGATGCCATTCCACGTCGAACCCGAGTTCACGCATCGCCTGCGCACTGAGTTCGCCACCGGCATAGGGCACTACCGAATCGAACTGGCCATGACCCATGAACAGCGGTTGCATGTTCGCGCCCGGTTGCAGCGCCGCCGCCGCGCGGGACGGAGGCATCGGCAAATACGTAGACAACCCGACCAGCCCGGCCAGCGGCGTCTTGCGCTCCAGACCAGCTGCCAACGTCACCGCGCCACCCTGCGAAAATCCCACCAGCAACACGCGTGATGCAGGCACGCCGCGTTCGCCTTCGCGTGCAATCAATGCATCGACTTGCACCACCGACTCAGCGACACCTTCGTGATCAGCGCGGTTGTTGAGGTCCATGTCGCGGATGTCATACCACGCTCGCATCCGCGCACCGCCATTGATCGTGACCGCGCGCACCGCTGCATGCGGGAACACGAAACGCAACGCAGGCCAGTCGCGACGGCGGCCATCGCGCATCAGCAGCTCCGGCACGATCGGCGCGAAGTCGTTGCCATCTGCGCCCAGGCCATGCAGCCAGAGCACACTCCATTGCGGCTGCGGGCCGGTTTCGTGTTCCACGGTTTCAAGCAGAAGAGTCATTAAACACCTGTGATCGGAGCGAATTCATTCGCCTCGGAGTTTATCGCGACCACGCGCGCATCCCGGCATACTCCGGCGCATGACGGTTTCGCTTGCATCACAACCACGCCTGCTGGGCCGGGTGCTCGGCGCAGTACCGGACCTGCTGACCGGCATTGCCTGCGTCATCGTCTGGATATCGCCATTCACCTTTGGCCAGGATGCAGTCAAGACGGTGGTCTTGATGACGCTGATGGAATTCCTGATCGTGCACGGCACCGGATTCTTCACCGGCATCGCCTTCAGCGACAGCATCCCGCCGCGCAAACGCCTGCTCGGCATGGCCGGCATGTTGTGCTTCTACGGCGTGTTCGTGGCCGCTTGGGCATATACGTTCAAGGCATGGTGGCCGGTCTGGGTGTTTGCCTGGCTGGTGATCGGCAAGGCCATGTGGATCTTCATCAACCCGCGCGACCGCGCCGCCGAAAAGGATCGCCAGATAAAGGCATGGGCGTTCTCCACCGCGGCATATCTGGTCGCAGTGTTCATGGGCCTGATGCTGCCGCTGCCGGAACTAGGCATCACCAGCGCACTGCAACCGCAACTGGGTCTGTCCGGAAGTGGGGAATGGGTCGAGCACCCGCATGTCGCGGTGGCCAGCATGGCCATCTACTACTTCGCCAACGCGAGGTTCAAGTGGTGGAGCAGTGGAAGAGTCGAAGTCACCTGAACGAGTTCCTGTGAAGATTTGACTCCGGCTAACAGGGATGCCAACCACCGCACCTGCAAAACCACGTGCACGTGCAACAGCCGCGCCCTCCTGCTCTAATCCACCGACCCTGTGTCACTTCGCAATGTCGATCCGAGCGCCTAGTCGTATTGTTGCGCCTCACGTTCAAGGGCTTCCTCTTCCTCGACCGTGAACAACGAAGCAGGTAGCGCTACCAGTCGCTCGCGGGGGATCAGCTCACCGCTTTTGTCGGATAGACCGTAACTGCCGTCCTCGATCTTTTCCAGTGCGCGGCGCACAGTTTGCAGGCGCGCGCGGTGGTGGGCTTCAACCGCGCGGTCGTTGTCCTGCAACGCATTCTTCTGTGCATCGCCACTGCTGGCATGACTCTGGTTTAGGCGCGCTTCCTGCATCTTCAGCTGGTCTTCTTGACCGAACTCGAGCGAAGACTGCAGCTCGGACTGCATCGTTTCCAACCGCTCGCGTTGCTGCTGGATGAATTCGGGATCGAGTGAATCGCTCTGCTTGTTCATGGTCTACCTGCACAAGTCGCTGAATGCGTGAGCCTCGAGTATGGCGGGGATGGCGTGACATCAAAATCACAAGCAGCCAAGCGCCAGCACCGAGGTGATCGAAACCTATGGGGTGGTACGACACGCCGCTGTGGCTTCGAAACGTCGCCGACTCGACAAGCCTGATTGATCACGTCGGTGAGCAAGAGCTCGGTCATGACGCCCGTGATCGAAGAAATGATGCGGGCGGCCGCCAGAGATTTGGAGTCGATCTGGGTGAACCGGTTAAGGCGCCGCGACGCGATGAGCGATTCGCTGGTGTAAGAGGATGTCTGGATATGGCCCACCAGCACTCACATAACACGCGCACAGCTCTGTTCTATAAGGCTCTAGCTCAATGTGGCCATGTCGCCTGACTCACAAGCTAAGAGCCTTTTTAATTCGTTCGTGCTTGCCAGCTGACCGAGCCAGCGAATCAGCCAACGATCAATAGATCGTACGAACAGATGATCCGCTATCGGCCAGAGCAGCCATCGATTCGATGCCTCTCCAAGCCATGAGGATATTTGTTAGCAACGGCACGCCTCAGCATTCCTGGGGGCGGCGCTCAACCTCTGATGGGACTAGGTAAAAATCCATGGGGATAAGCTCGACGGCCCATTCGCCCGCTTCGCCCAGCGTTGCGGCGGGGTGCATGGATGCGATGCGCACTGCTTCTTCCTGGCTATCCGCCTCGATGATAAACAGACCCCCCACAACTTCTTTCGACTCGGTGTAAGGCCCATCGCTTACGTGCGTCTTGCCGCTCCTTGGTCGAAGCGTCTTCCATTTTTCCAGATCGCCCAGCGACGCTGATACCAAAACTCTGCCGGTAGCGCGCATCTTCTCGTCCAATGCAGGGCATTGGCTCACCAATTGCTTGACGTCGTCTGGTGCCATCGCGGCGAATTTTGCAGGAGTGAAGTAGGCCAAGCCTAGATATTTCATGGGAGAGCCTTGCGATGGGAATGTATTAACGACGAACCTGACGATCGGAATTCGACAGCGCTCTGGGAGAAGTTGTAACGGATCTCGGCAATTCCTTCAGCTTCGGGTCACTCGCGGCCACGTGCAACCTTCGCGCCTCTGGCCACAGCGTCCAATTTCGGCTACTAACCGCCAGTTAGGAAGCTCGACGGGCAGAGCCAGACGTGCCGCGCGTCAGCCAGCCCACGCGAACTTCGTGCTTCGTTTCGCAGGATCGGCCTCCACCAGCTGGACCTTGACGCTGGCGCCCAGCGGCAATGAAGTTGACCCGCTGACGGCTGACTCGATCGCGGAATCGCGCAGCATGACCACGCCTTGGCGCGCGTCGTTGGATTGCACTTCGACGATGCTGGCATCGAACGTCTCACCCACATGCGCTGCCATGGTCACGCTCTCAGCCAGATCAAGCACTGCGCGTTCAAAGCGACTGGCGCGACGGTCGGCTGCGGACATCGTCGCCGGCACACCCGGCATAGCCGCCAACACCCAGTCGGGTACCGGATGCCCTGCGCACAGCGCCACGCAGGTTTCGCCGACGTAGCGGTCGACCAGTCGCCGCAGTGGCGCCGTCGCGTGCGCGTATTCGGCCGCCAGCGGCCAGTGCATTGGCTGCGCTGGCAACGTGCCGTTGAAGGCGACATAGCCCGCACCACGAAGCACGGTGGTGCAGGCGGTCATCATCGCGATGTTGCGCGGCTGAGCGGGATCCAGCGATCGGATGAAATCCGGATACAAAAGAGATTGGGGCCACGCAATGCCCAACGCGGCCGCGGTGCGACGCAGGCGTTCGATCGCCCAGTCCTCGGGTGTTGGCAACGTGCGCAACACACCTACCCGCCCGTCGATCATGAGCTTCGCCGCAGCCATGCCGGTCAGCAGTGAGATCTGTTCGTTCCAGTCTTCCACCGGCAATCGTGCGCGGAACGCCAGAGTCCACTGGCCGTCTTCGCCAATCGAAATTTCCTGTTCCGGCAACGAGAGGCTGACGCCGCCGCGAGCCTCTTCGCGCTGCTTGCGCACCTGCCCGATCTGGCGCAGTACGCCCCACATCGGCTCGGCTTGTCCTGCGTCGATCCGCGCCTGCAAACTGGCGTAATCGAGTCGCGCTCGGCTGCGTACGCGGGCTCGGCGCACATCGATGGCGGTGGTCTCACCAGCAGCATCCAGATCGATCGTCCACAACAATGCTGGCCGCAACGCATCGGGCAATAACGACGCCGCCCCTTCGGACAGCACCGGCGGATGCAGCGGGACTTTTGAGTCGGCGCCGTACAGGGTTTCGCCGCGCGTGTTCGCCTCGAGATCCACCGCGTCACCCGGCGCCACGAACGCGGCGACGTCGGCGATTGCGTAGTACACCCGGTAACCGGCTGGTATGCACTCGACGAACATCGCCTGGTCCAGATCCATCGAGCCGACCGGGTCAATCGTGACCAGCGCAATGTCGGTGCGATCAAGCTCCGGCAGGCGCGGCGCTGCAGCTACGCGCACGGCCACGGCCTCTACCTCCGGTGGAAACGCGAGCGGCAATCCCTGCTCACGCTTGATGTCAGCAATCCCCTGCGCGATGGCTGGATCCTGGGGCGGCGGGACAAGCAGGCGGCGGGTGGTGGCCATCGGTCAGTGTCGTTGGTGTTGAGCGTTCAAAATAACAGCAATGTTGTGATCAGCTCATTCAATGGCGTGTCGCTGGACAGCGTTCAACTGGCCGCATGGACGATTTTCCAATCCTGTCTATCACCTTTGATCTGGATGACACAGTTTTCACGCATGTAAGGTTGATGCTCCTAGCCTTAGGCTTGCACAAACATTTCTAAACAAATTATGTACTTTCCTTCCCATTGAGCTATTGCTGTATTGAATTTAGTCCCCGCAAAAGGGGCTGCACTGGCAACCACTTCAATCCACGCGCAGGCATCAGTGAGCTAGCATCGCCAAGGCGCGGTGATGTTCATGTCCAGCCGAAGCAAGATTCGCGCTTACTGCACGCTATCCATGCACTCGCGACTGCCTGGCTTCCGAGTCCCGATGCAGCCAGCGATACAGGGCTGGCAACACAAGCAGCGTCAACAAAGTTGAGGACACGATGCCGCCGATTACCACTGTGGCCAATGGTCGCTGCACCTCGGAGCCCGCGCCAACGTTGAACGCCATGGGCAAAAAGCCAAGCGACGCCACGAGCGCGGTCATCAATACCGGTCGCAGGCGGCCGAGCGCACCATCGACGATCGCATCGTCCAGACGGTCGCCTTGCTCCCGCAACTTGCGGATGAAGGCAATCATGACCAGGCCATTGAGCACCGCGACGCCCGACAGTGCGATGAAACCAACGCCGGCCGAAATTGAAAGTGGAATGCCGCGCAGCGCCAACGCGATCACGCCACCTGTCAACGCCAGCGGCACGCCAGTGAACACGACCGCGGCATCCCTGGCCGAACCGAACGCCATGAACAGCAACCCGAAGATGATTGCCAGCGTCACCGGCACCACCACCGACAGGCGTTGCGTTGCGGAAATCAGCTGCTCGAAGGTACCGCCGTAGTCGATCCAGTAGCCGGTCGGAATTTCGACTTGCGCCGTGATGCTCCGCTGCAGATCAGCCACAAAGCTGCCCAAGTCCCGGCCCCGCACATTGGCCGTCACCACCACCCGGCGTTTGCCGTTCTCGCGATTGATCTGATTCGGGCCCAATGTGATGCCAAGTTTCGCCACTTCCCGCAACGGCACGTTGCGCGGCGTGCCAACGGCCCAGATGCCGGCTTGGCTCGATTCGTCCGCATTGCTTCCGCCGCCCAGCGCAATAGGCAAATCAGCTAAAGCTGCGGGATCCGAGCGCAACTGTTCTGGCAGGCGCACCACGATGTCGAAGCGGCGATCACCTTCGAAGAGTTGTCCCGCCACCTCGCCTCCCACCGCGGTTGCCACCGTTCTCTGTACCACGCCCGGATTGAGGCCGTAACGGACCAATCCCTCGCGATCAGGAATCACGGTCAGCAACGGCAAACCGGTGGCCTGCTCGAGCTTCACATCGGCGGCGCCATCGACGGCTTTCGCGACCGCCTCGATCCGTTTGCCGACGTCGACCAGTCGGTCCAGATCATCGCCATACAACTTGATCGCCACGTCGGCGCGTACACCCGAGATCAATTCATTCATCCGCATCTGGACCGGCTGGGTGAATTCGTAGTTGTTGCCGGGCAACTGCTTGACCGCCGCCTCGATCTCGGCGACCAGCTGGTCGCGTGGCTTGCGCGGATCGGGCCACTGCGAGCGTGACTTCATCATCAGGAAGGTGTCGGCCACGGATGGCGGCATCGGGTCAGTGGCAACTTCGGCGGTACCCAACTTGCCAAACACGCGCTCGACCTCGGGGAATTGCTTGATGCGTGCTTCAAGCGTGGCCTGCATGGTCACCGCTTGATCCAGGCTAGTACCCGGGATGCGTAGTGCGTGCAGCGCGATGTCGCCCTCGTCGAGGTTGGGGATGAACTCGGTGCCAAGACGGGTGGCCAACAACCCACACACAGCGACCAATGCCAATGCGCCGCCCATGACCCAGGCGCCACGACGCAGCGACCACGCGAGCAATGGCGTGTAGCGAAGCCTCGCCCAACGCATAAGCCGATTTTCTTTTTCTTCGACGCGACCGCCCAGGAACACCGCGATCGCCGCAGGCACGAAGGTGAGTGACAACACCATAGCCCCGGTCAGTGCCAGCACCACCGTGATCGCCATCGGGTGGAACATCTTTCCTTCGATGCCGGTGAGCGCGAATATCGGCAGGTAGACGGCTGCAATGATCCCCAAACCGAACACGCTGGGCCGGATCACTTCCGTAGTGGCCGACGCGGTCACGTCGGTACGCTCTTCCTCGGTCATCACTCGACCAAGACTGTGTTGCTTCTCGCCGAATCGGCGCAGGCAGTTCTCGATGATGATCACTGCGCCATCCACGATCAGCCCGAAGTCGAGTGCCCCCAGGCTCATCAAGTTACCTGAGACGCCACCTCGCACCATGCCAAAAACGGTGAACAACATCGCCAGTGGAATCACCGCCGCGGTGATCAAGGCCGCGCGGAAATTTCCAAGTAGCGCGAAGAGCACCACGATCACCAGCAACG
>JBDSGA010000212.1:0-9480 GCA_039919235.1 Thermomonas sp.
CATCCACCACGCCAATATCTGGGGCGTCGCCGATGAAGACCTGTACACGATGTCGATGCGTCAATTCGATCTCGCGCATGCAGCGGGCAAGCCGTTCTTCGCGCACGTCATGACGACGTCGAACCACCGCCCCTATACCTTCCCTGCCAATCGTGGACCATGGCCGCAAGGCAAGCGCGAGAGTGCGATCGCCTATACCGATTGGGCCATCGGCGATTTCCTGCGCCGCGCGCGCGCGCATCCGTGGTTCGCGGACACCATCTTCGTGATCACCGCCGATCACTGCGCCTCGAGCGCAGGCAAAGCAGCGCTCCCGGTGTTCCGCTATCGCATCCCGATGTGGGTCTACGCGCCGGGACATGTCGCGCCCGCACGTTTCACCGAAATGATCAGCCAGATCGACATCGGTCCCACCCTGCTGGGCCTGTTGGGCATGGATTACGACAGCGAGTTCTACGGTGTCGATGTGTTCCAGCGGCCGGCGGACAGCGCCCGAGCGTTCATCGGTACTTATCAACTGCTGGGCTACCTGCGCCATGACAAATTGGTGCAGCTGTCACCGCATCGCAAGGTGGAGACCGTCCGGCCCGCCTACGAAAGCGATCAAGAGCAGCCGGCGCTTGCTGACGATCCTCAGCTGACCCTGGAAGCGGTCAGTAACTACCAGACTGCGGCGTACCGCTTCGAACATGGTCTGATGAAGGCGTCGAAATGACACGCGATACTTCGCCGGTTGCGGTCCGCAGCTCAACGAAAGGCGTGGGCACGGCCGCCATCGAGCAAGCCTTCGCCAAGGTGCCGCAAGTCACCTTGGTGTTCTGGTTGATCAAGATCGCGGCAACGACCCTTGGCGAAACCGGCGGCGATGCGGTATCGATGTCGATGGGCCTGGGTTACCTGGTGGGCACAACAATTTTTGGCGTGGTGTTCGCGCTGGCGGTGTACGCGCAAATCCGCGCGCGCCAGTTCCATCCATTCCTGTACTGGACCACCATTATTGCCAGCACTACGGTGGGCACGACGCTGGCGGATTTCGCCGACCGCTCGTTGGGGATTGGCTATGCCGGTGGTTCCAGCTTGCTGCTGGTGTTGCTGCTGGCATCGTTGTTCACGTGGCATCGCAGCTTGGGTTCGATCGCGGTGGAAACGGTCTCATCGCCGCGTGCAGAAATGTTCTATTGGCTGACGATCATGTGCTCGCAGACATTGGGCACGGCTCTCGGTGACTGGGTCGCTGACACTGCCGGCTTGGGTTACCTCGGCGGCATGGTCATCTTCGGCGGTTTGCTCGCACTGATCGCGGCGCTGTATTTCCGAACTCGCGTGTCCCACACATTGCTGTTCTGGGCGGCCTTCATCATGACCCGGCCGCTGGGCGCGGTGCTGGGGGATTTCCTCGACAAGCCGCTGGCCAATGGCGGACTGGCGTTGAGCCGATATTCGGCATCGGCAGTATTGCTGGTGGCGATCATCAGCATGATCCTGGTGTTCAAGCAGCGGCCTGCCGAGCGCGCGCACTGATGAGTTGTGAAACGCATGCACTACACCCGCTGCGCTGCGGCGTACGCGCGGGAGCATGTGATGGCTGACCAAGGCTGGTTCCAATGGGCATTGCTGTCGGCGGTGTTCGCAGCGATGACGGCGATCTTCGCCAAGATCGGGTTGGATCATGTCGATGCCGATTTGGCCACGCTGGTGCGTACCGGCGTGATCATCGTGGTGCTCAGTATTTTCGTGCTGGCGACCGGCAAGTGGAGCAATCCCTTCGCGCTCGATCGGCACACATGGACATTCCTCGTGTTATCAGGTTTGGCGACCGGTGCGTCGTGGGTCTGCTATTTCCGTGCGCTCAAGTTGGGCGAAGCGTCGAAGGTAGCGCCGGTCGACAAGCTCAGCTTGCTGTTGGTCGCAGTATTCGCATTCGTGTTCCTGCACGAACGTCCTTCCGGACGCGAGTGGTTCGGAATCGCACTGGTCGGGTTGGGCGTGCTGGTGCTGGGGTTCAAGCGCTGAGGGTCATGTGCTCGACAACTACGCGCTCAACAACAGCGCACTGATCACCGTGATGCGGCAAGCAACAGGCATCGAGCCATCGCGACTTGCCGTGATCGATTTGCTCGCCGGCAGTTGATTTACTCCAAATTAAAATTCAGCAGCACGTGTCTGATGCCGTGTTGTAGCGGACCATTTGACAACATCGATTACAGGTGTAATCTGTGGAAAAGATTACGGATGTAAACGATGCAGATCAGCGAAGCCGAATCAGTGGTGATGGACGTGCTCTGGCAGCAGCCGTGCACGGCAGAGGATGTGGTCGCGGCATTGGCAGACTCGCAGGATTGGCAAGAAGCCACGATCAAGACGCTGCTCAATCGCTTGTTGAAGAAGGGCGCGATCACGGCGGCCAAGGACGGTCGTCGTTACCTGTACACCGCGACTGTGCAGCGTGGCGACTGGGTGCTCGGCGAAAGCCAGGGCCTGCTCGAACGACTATTCGATGGTCGGGTCGCGCCGCTGGTGGCGCACTTCAGCAAGCATCGCAAATTGAGCCGCAAGGACATCGCGGAATTGCGCGCCTTGCTCGACGGCATTGATGGCAAGGGAGACACGAAATGAATCCAGTCGAGATGACATCAGCCGTCACGCATGCGTTGCTGGAAACCACGATGGCCAGCACGGCCGCACTGCTGTTGGTATTGCTGACGCGGCGACGCCTGCGCACGCTGTTCGGTGCGACGGTGGCCTATGCCGCGTGGCTGTTGGTACCGGCGGCATCGATTGCAGTGCTACTTCCAGCAGCATCGCCGGACACGGTCTCGATCCCGGTCATCTTCACCTTCGTCGCGCAGCCGATGCAGGCTGTCGTCGCAGGCGTGGAACCTGGCATTCACGTCACGACATGGCTGTGCAGTGCATGGCTGTTTGGCGTGATCGCGATGCTCATGCATTTCGTCCGCCAGCAACGCCGCTTTCGTAGTGCGCTCGGTCGCTTGTTTGTGCGTGAAGCCGATGTGCTGCAGGCCGATGCGACCGCAGGATTGCCGGCTGCGATTGGCCTGCTCAATCCCGTCATTGTGTTGCCAGCGGATTTCGATACCCGCTACAGCGCCGAGCAACGTGAGCTGATGCTCGTCCACGAGCGCGTGCATATCCGCCACGGCGACCTGCAGGCCAATGCCGCGTTTCTCACGATGCGTTGCCTGTTCTGGTTCAACCCGCTGGTCCATTTTTGCGCACGCGCGTTTTGCCATGACCAGGAACTGGCCTGCGACCAGCGCGTGATCGCCCGTCACCCCACCTCGCGCCGCGCCTATGGCGAGGCGATGTTCCGTACCCAATTGGCGACGCAAGCGTTGCCGCTGGGCTGCCACTGGGGCTTCACCCATCCACTCAAGGAGAGAATCGAAATGCTCAAGACCACTTCGCCTTCGCGCGCACGTCGCGCATTCGGCGCATCGTTGCTGACGATATCGGTATTGCTTGTAGGCACTGCGGCTTGGGCTGCGCAGCCGGCCGCGAAGGTCGCGCTCAAAGTGACATCGGAAGCTGTCCCGGTGCGAGGGATTGCAACATCTGCGCCGCCGTACCCCAAGGCCGCGCTCGCACAGGGCATCGGCGGAATGGTGGTGCTGCTCGTCGATGTCGCTGCGGACGGTAGCGTAAGCAAGGTGGTGGTCGAGCGTTCGAAACCAGCAGGCGTGTTCGATGCCTCTTCGCTGGAGTTCGTGAAAAAGTGGAAATTTACACCGGCCTTGAAGAATGGCAAGGCAGTCGCAAGCAGGGTCAGGGTCCCGGTCGAATTCAGGACCGATGGCGATCCGGACGGGGGCACGGGTACGCCATCGACGGTACCAGCCAAGGTGGCGCTGGTGTCACGCGCTGGCCAATGGAGTAATTACGACACGATGGTGCGGTCGTTCAGCGCGAGTTGGCAGCCCGTGCCATCCATGGATGATGGCTGCTGAAACGCCGGTTTCAGGTGAACAGCAACTTGCCTGCGGCAATCAGCAGTACCACGCCCAGCATCCTGCGTAGCCCGCGAACGGGTAGCCAGTGCAATCCCATCTGGGTGCCGATCAGCGCACCGACCGCAACCACGCCCAGCCACATCGGCAACTGCGATGGCAACGATTGCCCGGAGTGCAGCAAGCCAGCCAGTCCGGTCAACGAATTGATCCAGACGAAGGCAACCGACGTGCCGCTGGCTTCGCGGGTCGGCATCCAGCGTGCAAACAGCAGCAGCGGTGTCAGGAAGATGGCGCCACCGGTGCCGGTCAGTCCGGACAGCACACCGATGCTGGCACCTACCAGCAGCGCGGGCAGCCACGGTACATTGCGTCCTGCACTCTGCGCATCTTCGGATTCGGCGCGCGATGCGTGGTGGAAGACACCGATCGCAGCAACCAGCAAGACCAGGCCCAACAACAGGGCGTAGCTTTCGCGTGGCAATTTGATCTGCGCCGACAGGAACGCCGCCGGCGCCGATGCCAGCACGAAAGGCAGCACGTTGCGCCAGCGCACATGCCCGCCGCGCCACCAGCGGAACAGGCCGATGCCACCGACCAGCAGGTTCAGGGCGAGCGCGGTCGGGCGCACCTGTTCCGGCGCGAAGCCGAGTAGCGCCATCGCGGCGATGTAACCGCTCGCGCCGGCATGACCGACCGACGAATAGAGGATCGCAACGACGAAGAACAGGGCGGCGAGCAAGAGGTCGACTTGCATGATCGGTGCGTGTGAACCTGGATTCGGAAGGCGTCACCCTGCCAGCAGTACCCGCATCGGGCAAGCGATGGGTTTGCCAATCAATCCAGAGCAGCCAGCAACTCGCCGTAGACCGGCGTACACAGATAACGTTGGCCGTTCTCCCGTGGCGGCGGCAGTCGGCCCCCATGGATGTTCACCTGCAATGCGGGATACAACAGGACTGGCGCCGGCAACTGCGCATCGCGTGCGTGGCGCGCCTCACTGAATTCTTTCAACGTGGTGTCGCTGCGCAGCATGCGGTTATCGCGTTTGCTTTCACCCACGCTGATCTCGCTGCGGCGTTCGCGGCCAGCAGGCGGATAGTCGTGGCAAAGGTGCAGGACGGTCGCGTCGTCCATCGCATGCAGGCGATGGATCGAGGCATAAAGGTCGTCCACGCTACCACCCGGGAAATCACAACGCGCACAGCCGACGTCTGGCGCGAACAAGGTGTCGCCGATGAAGACATGGCCTTTGATCGCATAGCCAAGACTGTCCGACGTGTGACCTGGAAGTGCAAGTGCGGTGAGGCGCAGATGGCCGGCGTTGATCACATCGCCATCGGCATAGGTCATGTCGAACGCATCGCGTAGCGCAGGATCATCCCGCTCAATCCCGAACACGTCGGCGAAATGCGCCTGGACTTTGCGGATACCATCGCCAATGCCGACGGACGCACCGGTCGCCGCGCGCAGGACTTGCGCGGAGGACAGGTGGTCGGCATGCGCATGGGTTTCCAGGATGCGATGCACGCGCAGGTCTTTTTCCGCGAGGTAATGCTGGACCACACGCACGCTGTCGATGCCGATCTCGCCCGATTTCGGGTCGTAGTCCAGCACCGGGTCAATCACGACTGCGTCGCCGCTCCGATGGATGACGTAGGTCCACGTGCTGGTACCTTCGTGGAAGAACGGCGCGATATGCAGGTTGTCGTTCATGACGTGACTCCCGGTGTCAGTCGCACAGTGGCTTGTCTTCGCCGCAATAGATGCTGTGCAGCGTATCGATGACGCGCTTTGCGGGCCCTTGTGCCAAACCGTAGTAGATGGATTGCGCTTCACGACGTGTGGTCACCAAACCATCATCGCGCAGGATCGCCAGATGCTGCGACAACGCTGACTGGCTCAGGTCCAGACGCGCATTGAGTTCACTGACCGAGCGTTCGCCCTCAGCCAGCAGGCATAGCAAGACCAAGCGCTTTTCGTTCGCCAGCGCCTTCAACAGGCGCGACGCATCGGCGGCGTGCGCACGCATCGCTTCTGGATTCATGTTGGTGGATGCCGCGCGGCGTGGCATCGGCTTAGCGCACCACCAGTGGCAGGCCCGCTTCGCCCCAGGCGATGACGCCACCGGCGATCGAGCGCACGTTGCCGAAGCCCAACCGCTGCAGGTTCACTGCGGACATTGCCGCGCGTCCACCGGTGCGGCAGACCACCACGATCGACTGGTCCTTGTGTGACAGCGCGGGATCACTGACGTTCGCCACTGCAGGATGGGCATCCACCTGGAATTCCAGAACGCCGCGCGGGATGTTGATCGACCCCGGTATGTGGCCGGTATCGAATTCGGCGGGTTCGCGCACATCGATCAGGATCTGGTCTGTGCGCTCTGCATTGAAAGTGCCAGCAGCGACCTCTTCGATCTTGGCGCGCGCTTCGGCGACAAGGTCGGCGGCGGTGATGTAGGGCGACATGGACATGGTGGATTCCTCATTAATATCAGTTGACTCTAATATAAGTTAGAGCTAATATAAATTCAAGTGCCAGTCATGGCGCATCGAGGGAGTGGCAAATGGCCAGGTTCGTGGTGATGGGAGCAGGTCTGGGCGGCATGAGCGCAGCGTACGAATTGCGCGGCACACTCGGCAAGGGGCACGAGATCACATTGGTCGGCAAGGGCGATCTGTTCGGCTTCACGCCGTCCAATCCTTGGCTTGCAGTGGGTTGGCGCAAGCCTGAAGAGGTCACGCTGAAAGTGGCTGATCATGTCGGCAAGCACGGCATCACGTTCAATGGTGCCGGCGTTGAAACGATCGATGCCGCCAACGATGCCGTGGTCACAGGAACCGGCGAGCGTATCTATTATGACTACCTGCTGATCTGCACCGGCCCCAAGCTCGCGTTCGACGAAGTGGCCGGCAGCGGCCCCGAGGGCGGCTTCACCCAGTCGATCTGCACCACTGCGCATGCACAGACCGCGTGGATAGCGTACCAGGAATTCCTGAAGGATCCGGGTCCGATCGTGATCGGTGCAGTGCAAGGCGCCAGTTGCTTCGGGCCTGCCTACGAATTCGCGATGATCGTCGATGCCGACCTGCGCAAGCGCAAGCTGCGCGACAAGGTGCCAATGACCTTCATCAGCAGCGAACCCTATGTTGGCCACATGGGACTGGGTGGTGTCGGCGATTCCAAGGGCCTGATGGAAGGCGAGATGCGCCAGCGCCACATCAAATGGATCGTCAACAGCAAGGTTGCCGATGTCCGCGGCGGCGAGATGACCTTGATCGAACATGACGGCAAGGGCCAGTCAGGCGACTCGCACGTGTTGCCGTTCAAGTTCGCGATGCTGCTGCCGGCATTCAAGGGTGTCGATGCGGTCGCGGCCGTCGAGGGACTATGCAATCCGCGCGGGTTCGTGCTGGTTGACAAGCACCAGCGCAGCCCGAAATTCCCCAAGATCTTTTCTGCCGGCGTCTGCGTGGCGATTCCGCCCGTCGAGGTCACGCCGATTCCCACCGGCGCGCCGAAGACCGGCTTCATGATCGAGTCGATGGTCACCACCATCGTGCGCAACATCCAGGCCGAATTGAAGGGCGAGCCGGCCACCTTCGAAGGTACCTGGAATGCCGTCTGCCTGGCCGACATGGGTGATACGGGCGTTGCGTTCGTGGCGTTGCCACAGATCCCGCCACGCAATGTGACCTGGACCAAGGTCGGCAAGTGGGTCCACCTGGCCAAGTTGGCCTTTGAAAAATACTTCCTCTACAAGATGCGCCACGGCACGTCCGAGCCGATCTACGAGAAATACGTCCTCGGACTGCTTGGCATCGAGCGGTTGAAGGACGTCAAGCGTTCGTCTTCGTCATGACCGCGAAGATTTACAAAAACCCACCCAAGGAGCACAGCCAATGACTACCGATCGCGCAGTACAGGCCTTTGCAGGCGTCATGATCCTGATCAGCATCGCATTGACCCAGTTTGTTTCGCCGTGGTTCTGGTTGATGACCGCGTTCATCGGCTTGAACCTGTTCCAGTCCGCGTTTACAGGCTTTTGCCCTGCGGGCATGTTGTTTCAAAAGCTGGGCTTCACGTCGTCGGGATGCGCGGTCAAATGATGCAAAGGCTCTCGCCGCTGCTGTTTGCTTCAGTGCTGGTATTCGCCCTTGCGGCATGCGGCAAGGGCGGCGAGGCCAACAAGCTGCCGCCATTGGCGGACGTGGCGACGTTCGAGGTCGCGCCTGCGGGCACGTCCAGCGGGCACGGCTGGGATGGCGTGATCGAAGCCGTGCGCCGCGCAGACTTGAGCGCACAAACGGCGGGTCGGGTGACGTCAGTGGATGTGGACGTCAATGCCCGCGTCGCTGCCGGGACCGTCCTGCTGCGCATCAGTGCAGTCGAGCAGGACGCAGGTGCCAACACGGCGCGTGCGCAATTGCGTGCGGCCGAGGCGTCCGCAGTGGAAGCGCAACAGAACTACCAGCGGTTCGCTGCATTGGCTGCCGGGCAATACGTATCGCGCGCACAGGTCGACCAGACACGTGCGGCGCGTGATGCGGCGGTGGCGGCGCGTGACGCCGCGCGAGCGCAATTGGCACAGGCCGCCCAGCAGGCGGCGTACACCGTGGTGCGTGCGCCGTTTGCCGGCGTGGTGGCGCGGCGTGATGTCGAGCCGGGAGAAAGTGTTTCCCCCGGTCAGCCATTGCTGAGCGTGTACGCTCCAGGCGCGCTACGCATTGAAGTCGCGGTGCCGCAAACCCGCGCAGAGGCGATCCGTGGTGATCCGCGGGCGCACGTGCTGCTGCCCGGCGGACGCCAAGTGGTGCCGGCCAGGGTGATCGTGTTTCCGGTAGCGGATGTCGCCACCCATAGCGTGAACGTGCGCATCGAGCTGCCAGATCTTGATCTTGCGCCGGCGCCGGGCACGACAGCGAAGGTGGTGTTCGATGCGGATGCATCCGCTGCCGGCTCGACCGGCGCAATGCTGCACATTCCCGCGTCGGCCGTGGCCCAGCGTGGCGAGCTCAGCGGCGTTTACGTACGCCAGGGCAATCGCCTGTTGCTGCGTCAGCTTCGGCTTGGCTCACAGGCGGGCGACATGGTCGAAGTGATCAGCGGCCTGAATGCAGGCGACAAGGTGGCGAGCGACCCGGTGGCGGCATTGCAGGCAGTGACCGCGCAGCGCAAGGCGGCGGGCAACAAGAATGACTGACCAGGCAAAATCCGCGCGGCTCGGGATTTCCGGGCGGCTGGCCGCGGCCTTCCAGAACAATCCGCTGACACCGATTCTCGCAATTATGGGGCTGCTGCTCGGCATGCTGGCAGTGGGCATCACCCCGCGCGAGGAAGAACCGCAGATCGACGTGACGATGGCGAATGTCATCGTGCCGTTCGATGGCGCCAGCGCGCGCGATGTCGAGCAACTGGTGGCGACGCCGCTTGAGCAGAAACTCGGCGAGATCGAGGGCGTCAAGCACGTGTACTCGATCAGCCGCCCTGGCATGGCCGTGATGACCGTGGA
>JBDSGA010000213.1:0-5780 GCA_039919235.1 Thermomonas sp.
GCGACGAATGCGGTGATGGCGGAGGCCACGAAGGCCACCGCAAGCGCGGTCCAGTCTTCATTGCCGATGCCGTCATGGCGAACCAGCGACAGCACTTCGTAACCTGTCGCTGCGAACATGGTCGGGATCCCGACCAGGAACGCGAACTCGGTGGCGGCTGCGCGGCTGGTGGTGCCGGCAAGCAGCGCAACGAAGATGGTCGCCGCACTGCGTGACGTGCCCGGGAACACCCCAGCCACCACTTGCGCGATGCCGACCAGCACCGCCGTGGTCCAGGAAATAGCGGTGCGCTCGCCTTCCCGTGCGGCGAGCTTGGCGGCGAAATGTTCGGCCACCACCATCCACACCGCGCCGATGATCAGCGCCCACGCGATGGGACGCACGTTGTCCGGCAATTCCCATCCCAGCGCCTTCACCAACAGGCCGCCAACCGCGGTCACCCCGAACGACGCGGCCAGCTTCAGCGCGTAATCGCGGTTGGCGGGTTTGCCAAAACCCACCAGCAGGCCCCACAGGCGCTGGCGGTAAATCGCGGTCACGGCCAGGATCGCACCGGTCTGGATGGCGATATTGAAGAGATCGCTGCGGTGGCCCAGCCAGCGTTCGGCAATGAGCAGGTGGCCAGTGCTGGACACGGGCAGGAATTCGGTGATGCCCTCGATGATACCGAGCAGCAATGCAGCCAACAGGTCGTTCATTCGAAACCGAGGTTTGGGGGTGTCTTATTGTCGCAGAGGGCACTCGTTGCGGAGCAGTTGGCGGAGGACTACGCTGCAAGTTCGGGCTGCGGTCGCAGTCGCGACCGGGTCAGCGCAATGCCGTCCACCTACAAGATGAAGCTTTACGAGCGCGTCGAGGCGGCGAACTATACTGCGAGCGAGCGTTTCACCAATGCGCTGGTCGCGCTGACGCGCACCGTCTGGCATGCCGATTGCACGTTCGAGACCGCGATCGGCGCCATCTGCGAGGCCGCCGCCAAAGCCATGCAGGTCGAGCGGGTCAGCGTCTGGCAATACGAGCCTGGCGCAGGGCTGCTGCGTTGCCTTCAGGCCCATTCCGCGTCACGCGGCGCCGACACTCTGAGCGAAGACCTCGACACGCTCGCCCTGGAGGGCGACGACTATATTGCGGCCTTGAAATATGTGCGCGCGCTGGATGTGTCCGATGCTGAACTCGGCTCGGCCGACCCGTCCGGCCTGGTCCAGTTGCGGGACTACCTGCACAAGCATCGGATCCATGCCAGGCTCGACGCACCAGCTTGCGTGGACGGTGAATTGCTGGGTGTCCTCTGCCTGGAGAGTATCGATAAAGCGCGCGAATGGAGCCAGGAGGAAGTCACGTTCGCCGCCAGCATGGGCGACTACGTCGCGATGGCGTACCAGATTTCCCGTCGTCGTGACGCCGAGGAGGAAGTGCGACACCTTCGGCTGCATGACGCCAACACCGGTCTTCCCAACCGTGACTACATGGTGGAGATGGTGGCGCAGCGCCTGGTAACGCAGGCCTCGAGCAGGGAAACGCTCGCCATCGTGCATCTGCGTGTCGATCCGACCAGCGGGGTGGCGTCGTCGGCCACGGCGCCGACGGCCGAAGAGATCATGGCGCAGGTTGGCCAGCGCTTGTCGACATTCACCGACGCTGACACCGCCTTGGCCCGGGTTCGCACCGACGCCTTCGCGCTGGTGGTCACGCGTCGAGCATTGGGTCGCGGTGCGATTAGTTTGGCCGAACGATGCCTGGACATCGTCAGTTCGATGCAATGGCAGCACGACGAAACCAGTCCGGGCGCTGCGGTCGGCGTAGCCTTTGCCGAAGCTGGAATGCCGGTCGATGCGCGCGTGCTGCTTCGACAGGCGGAAGAGGCATCGACCCGCGCCCGCGAGATCGACAAGTTCGCCTATCAGGTATTCGAGCCCGACCGTCATGCCGCGCTGGTGGAGGCCTTGCAGTTCGAGCGCGTGCTGCGCGAGGCGTTCCTGGCCGAGCAGTTCGAGCTTTTCTACCAACCCGAGTACGACCCGACGCTGCGCGAGTGGGTCGCGGCCGAAGCCCTGTTGCGCTGGCGCAACGGCGACCGCGTGGTGCCGGCAGGCGAATTCATCGGCGTGATCGAGTCTTCCGGCCTCATTTTGGCGGTGGGCAAGTGGGTGTTGCATCGGGCGTGTCGGGACGCGGCGCAATGGTTGCCGATGATCGATGGAACCCTGCCGGCGGTGCGGGTAAACGTGTCGAGCCGCCAGTTCGACGAAAGCGACCTGGTCGCGGATGTGATGGCCGCGCTGGAGGCTTCCGGCCTTGCGCCTGCACGTCTTTGCCTTGAGTTGACCGAGACGACGCTGATGCGCGACTTGGACCGGGCCCTGCTCGTGTTGGTGAAACTGAAGGCGGCGGGGGTTTCGGTGGCGATCGACGACTTCGGGACCGGCTACGCGTCGCTTGTTTACCTCAAACGACTGCCGATCGACGTGCTCAAGATCGATCGCAGTTTCGTCGAGGGCATCCCCGGATCGCCGGTCGACACCGCGATCGTTCACGCCGTGGTCGGACTGGCGACGGCGTTGGGTATCGATGTGATTGCCGAAGGCGTGGAGACTCTGGTCCAGCAGCAAGCCCTGCAGGCACTAGGCCTACGACGGATGCAGGGTTGGCTGTACGCACGAGCGATGGAGCAGGGATGGATCCGTGATGCATTCGGGGTGAAGCCGCCACACATTTCGCACTAATTTGGGGATAGGCATCGATATTTTGCACCAATTTGATCATGCTTGCGTCATGCGTAATCAAAAATAACCTTGTAAATCATTAAGTTGAATAGGAATACAGATTGGCACGGGTCTTGCAGTAGATGAGGGATATCCCAACAGATCCCGGAGTCCCCCATGTCGCTCGAGCTGGTCGAAAAACTCATCAAGGACCACAAGGTCGAATTCATCGACCTGCGTTTCACCGACATGCGCGGTGTGCAGCACCACGTGACCTTCCCGAAGTCCATCATCGAGCCGGGCCTGTTTGAAGACGGCAAGATGTTCGATGGGTCTTCGATCGGTGGCTGGCGCGGTATCCATCAGTCCGACATGGTCCTGATGCCGGATTCGACCAGCGGCTTCCTGGATCCGTTTACCGCCGATCCCACCCTGGTGCTGACCTGCGACGTGCTGGATCCCGCCACCATGCAGGCGTACAACCGCGACCCGCGTGGCATTGCCAAGCGCGCGGAGGCGTTCCTCAAGGCCAGCGGTATCGCCGAGCAGGCGTTCTTCGGGCCGGAGCCGGAATTCTTCATCTTCGATTCGGTGCGTTACGCCAACGAGATGGGCCACACCTTCTTTCATGTGGATTCCGAAGAAGCGGCGTGGAATTCGGGCAAGGAATACGAAGGTGGCAACACCGGTTACCGCCCCGGCGTGAAGGGCGGCTACTTCCCGGTGGCGCCGCTGGATTCACTGCACGACATCCGCGCCGAGATGTGCAAGACGCTTGAGGCAGTCGGCATTGAAGTGGAAGTGCACCACCACGAGGTCGCCAACGCGGGCCAATGCGAGATCGGCACCAAGTTCAGTTCGCTCACCCGCAAGGCCGATGAGCTGATGACGATGAAGTACGTCATCAAGAACGTGGCCCACCGCAATGGCAAGACCGCGACCTTCATGCCCAAGCCGCTGGTAGGTGACAACGGCAGCGGCATGCACGTGCACCAGAGCCTGGCCAAGGGTGGCGTCAACCTGTTCTCCGGCGATGGATACGGCGGCTTGTCGCAGATGGCGCTGTGGTACATCGGCGGCGTGTTCAAGCACGCGCGCGCGATCAACGCATTCGCAAACTCGAGCACCAACAGCTACAAGCGTCTGGTGCCGGGTTTCGAGGCACCGGTGATGTTGGCGTACTCGGCATCCAATCGTTCGGCCAGCTGCCGCATTCCGTATGTAGCGAATCCGAAGGGGCGCCGCATCGAGTTCCGTTTCCCGGATCCGATGAATTCCGGCTACCTGATCTTTACCGCGCTGATGATGGCCGGCCTGGATGGCATCAAGCACCAGATCGATCCGGGCGGTCCCAGCGACAAGGACCTGTACGACCTGCCGCCTGAAGAAGAGAAGGGCATTCCGACCGTCTGCCACTCTCTCGACCAGGCATTGGACGCACTCGACCAGGATCGCGAGTTCCTCAAGGCCGGTGGCGTGATGAGCGACGATTTCATCGATGCCTACATCGGCCTGAAGATGAAGGAAGTCACCGCGTTCCGCGCGGCGACGCATCCGCTCGAATACCAGATGTATTACGCGATTTAGAGCGGCGCATCGAACACTGAAGCCGCATGCCGAAGGGTGTGCGGCTTTTTTGTTGTGCGCCGCTCAACAAATTTCGCCTAACCCGCCGATCAGGTGGGAGTCTGATTCGCGACGGCTTGAGAAATCATGTTGAGTGAAACGTGTGATAGCACGGGAGTTGATCGTACTCAGCCACACGCGTTCTAGCCCATGACTTCGTCAGGCTGGCCCGGCGACAAATCAGTCATCACCTTCGCGGCGGACTGGCGCAACCCAACTCGGCCATTCACGACCGGCTGCTTTGGAGCGATCCAGTCAGATGGGCAGTGAAGCCAAGATCGCAGAGAGGTGAGCAAACCTCACCTTCTGACATATAGCCTCATACCAAGAAGGTTGCGATGCCCCATGCAATTAACACACCGCCGGCGCCGCGGGCCACCCATTGGCCCAGCCTCGATCAGCGCCGCGTCCAGCGGCGCGGACAACTCGGAGCTAACCGCCGGAATTTCCCGCCCACCCCAAGCACTATCGCACCGAATTCCTTCGACGCCGCCGCGCGCCCCCGTCCTCGCCTCTCGCGACTACTGCCCTTTACGCAGCGCCTGCGCTAACTGCTTCGATACCGCCTGGATCAACGTGAGCGAGTCGGCCTTGAACTGCACCGGATCCGCGACAACGACATAACTGCCAGTACTTCCGTTGAGCTCCTGCACAAAGTCCGATCCCGCCGTGATATTCGCGTTGAGCTTGATCAACGCCCCGAGTGTGTGCTCCGGGGTGAACACCGCGAGATCCGCGCTCACAATGTGCAGGACATTTTTCCCCTTCACGTAATTGAACACGAGGTTGTTCTTCCCCTCAAGATCGGTGAACTGCACTTTGAAGCGATAGAAAAGCAGCGAGATTTTCTTCTCGCGCGCTGTCCGGATCAGCGGCGAAAGCTCGCTCAACGCGCCCGTGAAACCCGTGCCGAACAACGGCCGGTCTCCCGCCGTGAACCAGCGGTTCATGCTGCCGTTGCCCATGAAGCCCGACATGAAATTGTCCTTCACGTCCTCGCCAGTCTTGCCGTTTTTATTGATCCCCAGCCAGCGCGCCTCGGCGTCAATGGACTCCTTGGGCAGCAGCTCGAAACCCTGCGCCGTGAGATCTTTTTCCACCATCGTCTGTAGCTCCGCGCAGATCGCCTTCAACACCGCGTCGTCCACGGCGAGCCGCAGCGAGAGACTTTTCGACGCGAAGCTGTTCGACGTACTCGCGTCGGCCGACGTCTCAAACGCCACCGCGATCAGCGGCACGGCGACTTTCGTCGCGCCCGAGACATACCCACCTTGGCCCATCTGTGCCGATGCCACGAGGCCGGGCACCGAACCGTCCGCGTCCACGGCGATGGTTTTCGGGCCGCCCAGCAGCGGGTTGGCCTGGGCCGTGAAGGCGAGGGCGGCACTGAGCAGTACACAGCGAACGATGGTGCTCTTCATAAGATCTAAGGTCTCGATGGGGAAGGATAGG
>JBDSGA010000214.1:0-4155 GCA_039919235.1 Thermomonas sp.
TTGCGGGTGTCGATATCGGCAATGGCGACGATTCCGCGTGCCTGCAGCCATTCCGGCAGCGAAACTTGACTGCGCCAGCTACTGGGCCGGCGCGGCACGTCGCGCACGATCAGGCCGGCGGCCCAGACCTGGCCCGCCTCGTCATCCTGGTCGGTGCAGCCTGTATTGCCGATGTGCGGATAGGTCAGGGTCACCAACTGCCGCGCATAGGACGGATCGGTGAGGATCTCCTGATAGCCGGTCATGGCCGTGTTGAACACCACCTCACCGACGGACAGGCCGGGTGCGCCCACTGAACGGCCCTCGAAGACCGTGCCGTCTTCAAGCGCGAGGAGTGCGGGTATCGTCAAGAGGTTCGCCTTGCGTCAGGTTGCAAGAAAGCGCCGAAGCGGCAGCAACCGGTTCAGAGCATTGGGGGTTCAGGCGAGCGAGAATTGTACGGGCGACGGGCCCGTCATGCCAGTCTTTCGCTTCAGATGCTCATGCCAGCAGGTCAATGACGGCGTATCGACCGGGTGCTCGTTGGTGCAAAGCCTGCGCCACATGCAGTGCCCCAGCGGCGAAAATGTCGCGGTTGCTGGCCCGGTGGATCAGTTCGATGCGTTCGCCGATGCCCGTGAACTGCACGCAATGCTCGCCGACGATGTCGCCCGCACGGATCGACGCGTAACGTGGCGTGGCGCCGCCGGTTTTGGCGGCATCGCCCAAGGTTAGCGCCGTTCCGGAAGGCGCATCCACCTTGCGAGTGTGGTGCGCTTCGATGATGTCGCAATCCCAACCAGGTAATGCGCACGATGCGCGCACGACCAGATCGTGCAGCACGGCTACGCCCAAACTGAAATTGGCTGCCCACGACACCGCGATGCGGCTGGACGCGGCATCCAGGGCGTCAAATTGGGACTTCGAAAGCCCGGTGGTGCCGGACACCAGCGGCTTGCTGCGCGTCACACACACCGAAAGCAATCTGCTGAATCCTTCAGGCTGGCTGAAGTCGATCGCGACATCGAACGCCGGCACGCCATCCAGCTCGGATGCCGCGAACCGGGGGATGCCGTCGACCACGCGCACCTCCACTCGGCGCGACACCGCTGCCACCACCTGGCAATCGGGCTCATCTCCAGCAAGCCGCAACAGCGCCCGGCCCATCCGGCCATTGGCACCATGGATCAATACACGCAATGGAGTCGTCATCCGCTCAGGCTAGCCGCCCGTGCCGGCCGCTACAAGCCATAGCCGATGTTGCGCCGTATACGAATCGCCTTATGGCGCGATTGCAATCACGTAAGCCTGGAGAACGTCTTCAGGCGCCCGGCGACCTGATGCA
The DNA here is from genome assembly GCA_039919235.1 of Thermomonas sp. Taxonomy (GTDB): domain Bacteria; phylum Pseudomonadota; class Gammaproteobacteria; order Xanthomonadales; family Xanthomonadaceae; genus Thermomonas. Next base: position 1,325 of record JBDSGA010000214.1, read on the forward strand.
TCGCGTCGTCGAACGGCGTTGCGCCTTCGCGCACGACGACCCTGTCCAGCTTGGCCATCGCCGCCAGTTCCTCGGGCGATGCGACCAGCACGCGGATGCCGCGTCGGTTAACCAGCAACAGGCGCCCGGAGATCGGGCTGATCCACGACACCTTGGCCGGTTCGATGCGATCCGCGGAGGTGGCCAGTTGGATCCAGCTGCCGACCTCCAGCTTGCGCATGCGCTCCAGGCCAGCGGCATCGAAATCCAGTGTATCGGTACCGGCGATCACTTCGAGTATCGGTTCCGGCTGCGGCTGCAAATCCGGGACGATGGTCTGTTCCGGCATATGCGAGGTGTTGTCCACCGCCCGTTCGCCGCTGGATAGGCGCAACAATGCCTCTTGCAGGCTGTCGATTGCTTCCTGCGCGGTGCTCCCGACACATCCGGAACTCGCCAGGATGGCTTCGATCTGCGCGCGCGGCAGGGCCGGCAACTCGTCGGCTGGCGTATGCAGGTCGGCATGGTCGAACGCCAGCAGCAGATCGCCAACTGCCGTCATTGCTTCTTCGTGCCGCGGCGAGCCGTAGCCGTCGCGCAACATCACCTGAATCAAGTGGTGCGAGGCATACCTGCCGAGGAATTCATCCATCACCGCCGGCAGCTCGCGTTCGCCGCGATGCTTGGCCAACAGGGCGTTGGTTGCGCTGCGTGCATGCTCAAGCCGCTCGCGTCCGCGTTGGGCCTCAGCGGTGCGCTTTTCCGCAAGCTCGAAGCGTTTGCGATGCTGCGCCATGTAGGCGCGCAGCTCTTGTTCCAACGTTTCGAAGATCGCCACGTCTTCGTTGAACTCGGCGACCAGCCGATCGATGGTCTGCTCGACGCGGCCGAGCAGTTCGCGTTCCTGCGGCGCTTCGCCGTGGTTGCCTTCGCAAGCCTCGGCCACCGTGTTCAAGAAACGGCGTGCGGGGTGTTCCTTGAACAGGAACATGCGCCGATCCTGCACTGCAACTTTCACATAGGGCACCAGCATCCGGCCCATCTTGCTGCGGATATCGGTGTCGTATTGTGGGCCATCGAGCATCACATCGAACAAGAGTGCAACAAGGTCGACTGCATCTTCGTCGAGGCCATCCAGGTGCAGGTTGTCGCCAGCGACACCCAACTTGCGCGCACCGGTCATGACGTCCTTGCGCAGTTGCTTGGCAAGCGATTGCTTGGGATTGTGTTGCGCATGACCGGATTGATCGTGGGCCTGCCGCTGCATCAGCGACAGCACAGATAACAAATCCTGCGACGCGAGAGTCTGCGGAGGTCCGCTGGCTTGCGGATTGGACTGGTCCGGAACAGGCGTCGTGGCACCTCGCCAGCCCTGCAGCAGGCCCAGCATGTTGGCGAACATCTGCTGGTCGGCCGGAGACGGTGGATGCGTCATGGCCTGCGCGTAGTCCGCTGCAGTCGCCGCCTGCGAAGAATAGTCCGGTGCGCCGGCCTTATTGCCCGGGTCTGTGTCGCCTGCAGGCTTGACTGGCTGGGTACGTGTAGTGGCCCGCAGATGCGGAAGTACGCCTGCGGCAGAGAGCAAGGCGTTCGCACGCTCATACAGCGTAGGCAACGACGTTGCAAGTTCGCGTTCAAAGAACTTGAACAGGACGATGCGCACGGATGAATCGAGTTCGATACCTTCCATGGCACGCAACAAGCGAGTGGCAATGGAATGGGGATTCAGTGGGTTGTCTTTCAACTCAAGTGCGTCAAGCCCGAGCAATGCGGCGAGCCGCTTGCCAAGGAGTTCGAGCGCCGGGGCATGCAGGCGCGACTGGCTCTCGGCCAGTTGTTCCTTTGCAAGCAATTCTTCCAGCGCCTCTTCAGCGACCAGTGCAAGGTCTTCAGCCTGCTCGGGAATGAAATGCGTCTCCCGCAAGGCATGGAACGCCGCATGCACGCCTTTATCGAAGCGCTGGCCAATCTGGTTGCGTTCACGGCGCAATTCGCGCAGTGCCGTCAGTTCGGTATCGTCGTGACTGTCTTCGCTTCGATTGAAAAGGTAGTCATCGACATGGCCGAGCGCACTGTCCAGCGATGGCTTGAGTTGCGTTAGTGCCAGTTTTTCCAGCGCATCCAACAATCGCCCCGGATCCCTGGGGCCAACCGTGTTTGCATCGTCGCGGGGGACGTACGACATGACAGAACCTGACTACGTATTTCGTCACCATACAGACTAGGCCAAAACCCGTCACATATGGTTGACGAGCGTCATGTTTCGACGATTTCGCAATGGTCACGCAATTGCGAGGGCTGTTAGGAGACCATCCGATCCCAGAAGCCCTTGACCCCATCCAGGAAGGTGCTCGCCTTGGGCGAATGTCGGCGCGCCCCTTCGCCCACGAACGTCTTCTCGAATTGCTCAAGGAGCTGGCGCTGTTCCGCGGTCAGGTTGACAGGGGTTTCAACGACAACCTTGCAGTACAAGTCGCCAGGCGCGCGGCTACGGACTGACTTGACACCCTTGTCGCGCAGGCGGAAGACGCGCCCGGTCTGGGTTTCGGCGGGAATGCGCAGTTCGACTTCGCCACCCAACGTCGGCACGCGGGTGATGTCGCCCAGCGCGGCCTGGGAAATCCGGATCGGGACATCACAATGCAGGTCGTCGCCGTCGCGCTCGAAGATGTCATGCGGACGTACCCGCACTTCCACATACAGATCGCCAGGCGGTGTGCCGGCAGGGCCGGCTTCGCCCTCGCCCGCCAAGCGAATGCGGTCGCCGTTGTCGACGCCGGCCGGGATCTTGACCGACAGGGTCTTGTCTTCTTCGATCCTGCCCGCGCCATCGCAGGTCTTGCAGGGGTTGG
>JBDSGA010000215.1:0-8551 GCA_039919235.1 Thermomonas sp.
GTTCGCCGGCGAGATAGGCAGGCGCGCTGAAATCCGGCGCCTTGGCGCCCACCTTCAGCGCGGCAATGGCGGTGGAAGCTAAGGCCAGCGTACTGATCAAGCCAAGGGTGGCCAGGCTGCGGGTGAAGGTCATTGGGGGCGCTCCGATGGGGATTTTCCCTTATACATCCGATCACGTTGCCGTGGCGTGGTGTCGCCCAAGGCCGGCCTTCGCACCTCAATGCCGGGGATATGCGGCACGTGTTCGGAGGTAATGCAGGATGTTGCCGCGGCCCAGGTCGAGATCGTCATCATCCATGGCGCAACGGGATTGAGTCACTTCAAATCCCTGCGATGCCAACATCCGGGTGAAGGGCGCACTGTTGCCACGTCCCGGATCGGTGACGACGACCTCGGTCGTTGGCTTGGCATGGCGCTCAATGACCGATGCAAGCATCGCTGCATGGTCCCGTTCGTAGAGGACATCGCTGGCCACAATCATGTCGAACGCCCCCAGTGTAGGTAAGGGCTGATCCCAACGCATATGCCGGTAATGCACGGCAGGAAGTTCATTGAGGGCCGCGTTGTAGGCGAGGAATGCATCTGCCAGCGGATGCACGTCGGACGCCACCACGTCGGCACCGCGACGTTGCAGGACCAAGCTGGCAAGCCCGATCCCGCAACCCAGTTCAAGGATGCGTTTGCCGGTGATGTCGATTCGCAGCATGGCTTGCGCCAGCAGTCGTCCGGCGGGCCACAACTGACCAAACAAACTCCATTGCGCTGACGAAATGCCCATGCGCTTGCCGTGGCCATCGGGGTCGGCGAATTGTTGGCGGTCGCTTAGCACGCGCAAGCTGTAGGGCTCGCCGCCAACATGGACCTTGATGATGCGGGTGTCATAGCCGGGCACTGCGCTTCCTCGGGAGCGTCGCCCGCTATCGGGCGATGTCACATGAAGGGAAGCGAGGCGGGCGACAGGTGTTGTCACGCGGGACGCGCGGCGCCAGCGCATGGGGTTGGCGTGATACAGGATCATCGTACCGCATTGGTCGCGACCGGGCGTTCGCGAACGCGATGGGCCGACTGGCGCTTGGCCACACGTACCGGCTTGCCGCTGATGTATTTTAGCGAGGTCAGTGTCTGCGACGTTGTGCTTGTAATCCTTTGTGGGATCCACGCCCAACATGAATTTCACGCCGGGCGCTACAGGCAAAAGCGCGCATACTCGAATGCCCGACGTGAGTATGCGGATGTCTTCCCAGATCGAGTTCTTCAAGTTCACCTTGGGCAATGACCAAAGTATCAGCCCGACTGCATTGCAGGCCTTGTGGGCGCGTGCATGCCAGACGTCGCACGTTGCGGTCAGTCGGCATGTTCCCGGCGGTCTCGGCACCTCGGATCGACCCATATATTCGCTGCATGGACCACAGCAACTCAGTGACCTGCCGCAGGTGGAACGTCGCCTACGTCAGTTGCTGGAAGATGCCAGCTTGCGCGTGTCGCTGATTGCGCTGCATTCATAACGTCACCGCCATCCAACAGACGATGTTTAGCCGATGTCTGTTGCGGCGATGAATCGCTGGTGGCACTGCGATTCCGTCCACCTGCCTTAGCCTGTTATAGCGCGTGATCCGCAGCTTCAAGCCATGCTCGCAGACTGGAGTCATCCATGGCAGGTTCTGCGATGCCGATGCTGACCGAGCATCCACGTGGTGGGATGCGTGCGAATTGCAATGCTTCCACCTTGGCCAGAATGCTGTTTGCGACAGCCTGTGCTGACGGCCCATCCACGGGAACCGCAACTGCAAATTCGTCCCCGCCGATGCGTCCGGCATGGCTTCCCGGCGGCAAGGATGTTTCGATTGCGATGGCAATGGCGCGTAATACGTCGTCACCGGTGGCATGACCATGGCGATCGTTGATCTGCTTGAACCGATCAACGTCGACCAACAACATGCTCGCCTGAACGGTGCCAGCCAGGTGGCTGGCCAACAGCGAGGTGACCTGTTCCTGCCAGTATCCGCGGCTTTCAAGGCCGGTCAGGCTATCCACGCGGCTGAGTTCGTCCAGTCGCACGTTTTGGGACTGCACTTTGCGGATCAGCTGGTAGCTGCTCAGGCTGACTGCCAATGTGTGGATGATGAGGACCGGCAGGCAAGCCAGCAGGACGTCATTGCTCGTCGCCGCCTGTATCGAGAATCCGGTCATGGCTGCCATCACCAACATGCCAAGGACCATGCCGGGTAGCGAGCGCATCAGCAGCCCGCGTACGCCGGTGTTGATCTTGTCGGCGCTGGCCACAGTCAATAACATCACCGATGGCAGCAGGTTGAAGTGCATCAACGGCACCAGGCTGCTGGCAATGGCTGAATCAATTGCCAGGTTTCGAAGTTCGGTGCGGAACGGATCGGCGCTGCGCGATGCCCACTGGTATGCGATGTGTGGCCACAGCAAGCAAGAAAAAATTCCCCAAGCCCACGCTGGCCACGCAGCCTCGATTTCGTGGAACACAACCGCAATCGGCAACAGGCTCAGCCCCATGCCAAGCGTGCGGAATCGGTAGACTCTTCTGGGAAGTGATTGCAAGTGCAATGGACTTGGCTGGGTTGAATCCGTGGCCGACGTTTGCCTGCTCATGCAGCCGAATCCGATCGCTCACCACGGTATGCTCGCCACTCACATGAGCCAATGACAGCATGCAGCCATGGAGTGGATGCGCTGTATGGGTGGCTGTCGGTTGCCGTTGCCATGTTGGCTAGTTGCCCCATATTTACTGTATGTCCAAGCAAATATCATGCCACCTATTGGCAAATGTACCGAAACGAACATTGTCGAGCGGGGAGAGACGCTGATGGCAACGGGTTGGGCAGGTGATGGCGCAGTCCAGGACCAGATCGATGCCACGGTCGAGGATGGGATCAAGCGGGCACGCAGCAAGTTGCCCAGTGGTCCTGGGCTTGAACATTGCGAGGAGTGCGGCGCCCTGATTCCACAAGCCCGACGCAAAGCGATGCCGGGCGTGCGCTTGTGCGTGCCTTGCCAAGAAGCGCATGACCTGGAAGCTGGGTCGAGTGGTTATAACCGGCGCGGGAGCAAGGACAGCCAACTGCGTTGATTGCGGAAACAAAACGCCCGGCCAGTGGCCGGGCGTCAATACTTATTATTGAGTGCTTTGAATCAGTAGTTCTGGAACCCGAGGATCGCGGCTAAGACCACCGGGAGGATGATGCCCAAACCATTGCGGTTGTCATAACGTCCGTACTGATTGCGATTGTAGTAAGCATCGTTGTAGCCCCGCTGGAATCCCTGTCGGAAGTAATAGCGGTAGTCGCTCTCGCTAACGTAATAGCCATTGTATCCGTAGCTTCCATCGACATACGCATAGCTGTTGCGATAGTCGAACCGCCAGCGATCCTGCTGGTCTGCGCGGCCCGCGTAGTAACCTTCCTGGTACCCATCACGCACGGCTTGCTGTAGCACATTGGCGCCGTATTGATTCGTGTTGTATCCGCGCCCGCCATAGCTATAGCGATAGTTGGAGGCCGTGTAGTAGTAAGGGTCGTTGTAGTAGCCATAACGGGATGCATTCCAGCGCGACTGCTGGGCCTGCCAGCGGCGGTAATAATCTTGCTGGTAGCGATACTGAGCGTTGCGATTCTGGCGTTGCAGGTCTCTCGCACGGTGTTCGATTTGCGAGCGACGCGCAGACTCATTGTGTTGCCATGTGATCGCATGACTCCGTTGCTGGTCGATCAAGCGGCGCTGTTGATCGCGTGACAACCGATCCCGGGACGATTCATTGCGATGATCGTCGTCATTGCCGTCGCGGTAGCGGGTGTCATTGCGGCGATCATCTTGGCCAGGAACATTATCCGTGTTGCCTGGACGGTTGTTACGCCTGTCTTGCGTACGGTAGTCAGGACGCTGATCGCGGGAGCGCTGATCGGCTTCCGCTCGCGCTTGTGCGTCGCCAGCGTCTTGTTGCTGACGCTGATCGTCGTTGCCTCGGCGCTCGGCCTGCTGGCGTTGTTGCGCCATGCGCTCCAACGCTGCGTTGCGCCGCTCCGACACGCGTTCTGCTTGCTGCTGGTGCTGCTCGGCGATGCGTGGTGCCGCGCGATCATCCATCTGCGACTGGCGTTCGACAATCCGCTGCCGCTGCTCTTGCATGCGATCGCCCGTCTGCGCACGCCGTTCGGCTTGCTGCCGGGCTTGTTCGCCCCAGTTCTCATTGCGTTCCGGGATAGGTCGTTCGACAAGACGTTGTGGCAAGCGTTGGACGTCCGCACGCTGGGTTGCCTGCTCGGGCTGAGGTGCCTGCTCGGGCTGAGATGCTTCTTGGCGTTCTTCCAGACGATGTTGCTTGCGCGTCTTCTGGACATCGTTGTTTTGCTCGTCTTGCTGCCGCTGAGCGAAGGCCGGCACTGTGCTGCCTATGGCGATCAGGGCGCCCAGCACTGCGGTGGTGAGTGTGCGGGTGGACAGGCGGATCATTTTTCTCTCCAGCGGCGCGAACAGTTCGTGCCCGTGGATGTCAGTTAACGGCTCCCCATATGAATCGATGCTGATATTTCGGTGTGTGCGGGTCATCTTGAGCAAGCATGAAAGCGCGCATTCAGGTTGCTGGAGTCCGATCAAATCTAGCGATATCACCGAGACATGACATACGACATATTCGGGTGGGAGATGGATATGCGATGGTCGCGGTTCGTTTCCGGGAATCCTTCATGAAAGCCTCCAGCCATCTGCTCGTCTTTACCCTCGCCTCTACGGTGTTCGCTGCCCAGGCGGCGGAACAGCCGCCATTGACTGCGACCACGCTTGCGAGTGGCTTGCCGCGGGCATCGGAGCAGGAGGCGGTCACCTTCGAGCTGGCGGATCTCTCGTTCAAGGTCGACCCTGCGCGCAAATGGCTGGATGGCGACGCCAAACTGACGTTTCTTGCCGTCAAGCCGATTTCCAGGTTGGTGGTGGATCTGGATCGCAACTACAAAGTCGACCTAGTCGAAGTGGATGGCGTGGCGCTTTCCGCTGGCGCGTGGCGCAACCCGGAAGGTCGCATGGCCATCGACTTGCCACACCCACTTGCCGCGGGTGGCCGTGCAGTCTTGCGTATCCGCTACGCGGGCTCCCCACACCGAGCCAAGCGTGCGCCATGGGACGGTGGCATCGTCTGGGCGAAAGCGCCCACCGGGGAACCTTGGATCGCCACAGCGGTGGAGGGAGAGGGGTGTGATCTGCTGTGGCCATGCATCGATCATCCGATGGGCGAGCCCCTTCGCGTCGACCAGCACATCACGGTGCCGGCCCCGCTAGTCGCTGCGGGCAATGGCGTTGCCAAGGGTATGGTCGAGAAGGATGGCTGGCGCACCTATGACTGGAGCGCGAGGAATCCGGATACCTACGCGATCGCACTCAATATCGGCCCATACGAGTTGCTGCAGGCGGACTACCACTCGCGCTTCGGCAACACCATTCCGCTGCGCTTCTGGTACCTGAAAGGCAATGAGACCAAGGCGCGCGGCTTGTTCGCCGAATTCGCCCCGATGCTGGATTTCTTCGAGGAGATGATCGGCCCGTATCCGTTTGGCGATGAAAAGATGGGTGTGGTCGAAACGCCTCACCTCGGCATGGAACACCAGACCATCAATGCTTATGGCAACGATTATCGCAAGACAGAGTATGGCTACGACTGGCTGTTGCAGCACGAGTTCGCGCACGAATGGTTCGGCAACCAGCTGACCAATGCCGATTGGGATGACATGTGGCTGCATGAGGGTTTCGGCAGCTACATGCAGCCGCTATACATGCAGTGGCTGCGTGGGCAGATGGAATACATGGCGGTGCTGATGAAGCAGCGCGCGGGCGTGGCCAACCGGCATCCGATCGTGTCCGGTCGCAGCATGACCGGGGATGACGTGTACGACGGTGAGCGCGGGCCCGGCCAAGATATCTACACCAAGGCCTCGCTGATGCTGCACACGCTGCGTGGCCTGATCGGAGACGAGGCGTTCTTCAAGGTGACGCGCGAGATCGTGTACGGCACCGACATGCCCAAGCCCGGCAATTTCAAGCCGCGCTACGCGACGACCGCTGATTTCGTCGCCATCGTCAGCCGCATCACCGGCAAGGACTACGACTGGTTCTTCGATGTGTACCTGCGTTCGGCGAAACTGCCCGAACTCCAAGCCACGCGCAGCGGAAACCAGTTAATGTTGCACTGGAAGGCACAGGACGACAAACCGTTCCCGATGCCGGTGCAGGTGCGCGTCGGCGATCATGTGGTCGAAGTCGCGATGACGGGTGGACAGGGTGAGGTCGAGATGCCGGTGGGCGCGAGTTATACGCTCGATCCACAGTCGAAGGTGTTGCGGGAGTTGCCGCATATTGGCGAATTCCAGCGCGATGCCATGGAGCGTGCGCAAGCCACAGCTGCAACGAAGAAGTGATCAGGCTTGCAGAAGCCAGCGAACTGCCGTGCGGCCTGCACGCAGCCCGCTAGCGAAGCAGGCAGTGAGCAGGTAACCACCGGTGGGCGCTTCCCAGTCGAGCATCTCGCCGGCACAGAAAACGCCGGGAAGTGTGCGTAGCATCAGGCCATCGTCCAGGGCTTCAAGACGCACGCCGCCAGCGCTTGAGATCGCTTCCGCAATCGGTCGCGGTGCAGTCAGTCGCAGCCGCAGTTGTTTGAGTGTGGCTGCGACTTGCGACATGTCGCCCAGCTGGTCCTTGTTCAGGACCTCATGCAGCAGTGCCGTCTTGACGCCGGTGACGCCTGCCTGCCGGCGCAGGTGTTCGGTCAGGCTGCGGCCGTTGCGCGATTTGCCAAGGTCGCGCTGCAGGCGCTCCAGCTCGCGCCCTGGCACCAGGTCGAGTACGAGTGTTACGTGGCCGTCGCGGGTGATGGCATCACGCAAGTCAGCCGAGAGCGCGTAGATCAGGCTGCCCTCGACCCCCGTCGCGGTGATCACGCATTCGCCTTGTTGGGTATGCTCGACACCCGTTAAATCACGCCACTGCGCGACCACGGCTTTCAGCGGTGAGCCTGCGTGGCGCTGGGCGAGATGTGTGCTCCAGCCGATGTCGAAGCCGCAATTAGAAGGCTGCAAAGGGGCGACATCGACGCCGCGTTCGCGCAACACCTCGACCCATGTGCCATCCGAGCCCAGCTCCGGCCAGCTGCCGCCACCCATCGCCAGGATCACGGCATCGGCAACCACGCAGCGTTGGCCGTCCGGCGTGTCGAAACGCAAGCTGCCGTCTTCGCCCCAGCCCAGCCAGCGATGCTGGACATGGAACGCCACCCCGGATTCGCGCGACCGCCGCACCCAGCCACGCAGCAGCGGCGCTGCTTTGCGATCCAGCGGGAACACGTGCCCTGAGCTGCCGACATAGGTCTCGATGCCGAAGCCTCGCGCCCATTCGCGCAGCGCATTGCCGTCGAAATCCTCCAGCCAGCCGCCAACCTCAACGGCACGTTCGCGATAACGCGCTTCGAACGCAGGCCGCTGTTCGGCATGGGTCAAGTTCAGTCCGCCTTTGCCGGCGATCAAAAACTTGCGTCCGACCGAGCCTTTGGCTTCGTAGAGATCCACGGCAAGGCCAGCCGCGCGCGCGATCTCGGCTGCCATCAGCCCGGCCGGGCCGCCACCAATGATGGCAAGGCGCTTGGGAATGGATACGGATGGAGTCATGCGCACATGATTCCACGCGCGAGGGCGAATGCCGATGAATGAGCGTGCCGCGCCCGTGTAGTGGCCGTCATACAATGACCGAATGTGGACCGCCATTACCCGTGAGGTCAGCCCTGCGCTGGCCGGATGTGAGCTTTCGTTCGTGTCGCGCAGCCCGATTGACGTCGCGCTGGCACGCCAGCAGCACGCCGCTTATTGCGCTGCGCTCGAAGCGCTGGGCTGCGAGGTCATCGCGCTCCCGGCGCTCGATGCATACCCGGATTCGGTGTTCGTCGAGGACGTGGCGTTGGTGTTTGCTGAGGTGGCGATTGAGACCCGTCCGGGCGCCGAATCCCGCCGAGGCGAGGGCGATGCGGTGCTTGAAGTGCTGGGCAGCCTGCGGCCGTTGTTGCGAATCAAGGCGCCAGGCACGCTGGACGGCGGCGATGTCCTGCGTATCGGGCGACGCGTGTTCGTCGGTATGTCGGCGCGCAGTAACGATGCGGGTAGGGCGCAATTGCGTGACCTGCTGGCGTCCTTCGGCTATACGGTGGAAGGTATCGCCACGCGCGAATGCCTGCACCTGAAGTCTGCTGTGACCGAAGTCGCAGATGACACGTTGCTGATGAACCATGCGTGGTTGGCCGATGCCTCGCCATTCGCTGGCTATCGAATCATCGAAGTCGATCCCGAGGAAGAACACGGTGCAAACGCAGTACGTATCGGCAACGCGATCCTGTACCCGGATTGTTTCCCGAAGACGCTGGCGCGATTGCGGGCGGAAGGCATCAACGTCATCACGGTGGATGTCTCCGAGCTGCAGAAGGCCGAAGGTGCGGTGACGTGCTGCAGCGTGCTGTTGCGAAGCCTGGGCGCCGCATGATCCTGAATATCGC
>JBDSGA010000216.1:0-5304 GCA_039919235.1 Thermomonas sp.
GCCAGCATCCTGTCCGAACACATGATTGCGTCTGGCCGGGAAGGCAGTTCTCCGCGCGGGGGCAGCGTGCGGCTGGCGCCGGGCTTGGGGCTGACCAATCGTTTCATCATCGACCAGCATTTCCGCCAGCGCGATCGGCTGGGGCGTCTGGTCGCCGCGCTCGCCTACAACCCATTCGCGATTGGCATTGGCCTGGATGAGGACACCGCCGCCTTCATTGGCCCGGACAACACGTTGGAAGTCGAAGGTAGCGGCGCGATTACGGTAGTCGATGCGGGCGGACTCACGTTTTCGTCGATGGCCGAGGCGCGACAGACCGAGGGCGTGTGCCTGCTCGGCTTGACCGTGCACATCCTGGTGGCTGGCGCCACCTTCAACCTGCATACACGCCAGGCGTCACCGGGCGTGTTGCAGGAGGACAAGCACTGAGTGCGCGACACCCATAAAACACTGGCCGCGGACATCGCGGCATCTTGAAGAATTGAGCGGAGGGCTCGATGCGCATCCTGAACCGCAATGTCTATGTGGGGCCCTCGCAGTACGCGAAGTTCCCGGTCATCCGCCTGGAACTGGACCTCGGCGCGCTGGAGCAGTGGCCGACCGCGAAACTCGGCGCCGGCTTCATCGATGCGCTGGTCGAGGCATTGCCCGGGCTGGCGGACCACGGGTGTTCGTATCGCGAACCCGGTGGCTTCATTCGCCGCATGCGCGAGGACGGCGGTACCTGGCTGGGCCATGTGCTGGAACACGTGGCGATCGAATTGCAGAACATCGCCGGTGAGGACGTCAGCTTCGGCCGCACGCGGAGTATCTCCGACGACCGCCCGGGCGTGTATTCGGTGGTGTACGAATATATCCAGCGCGAAGAAGGCATCGCGGCCGGCGAACTCGCACTGAAGCTGCTCGATTCGCTGCTGCCAGACGAGCTGCGCACCGCTACGGACGAGGCGTGGGACTGGGCCATCGAACGTGATGGTTTCATTCGCTATGCGCAACGCCGTGCGTTGGGCCCGTCGACGGCCTCGCTGGTACGTGCCGCCGAAGAGCGCGGCATTCCGTGGCTCCGCCTGAACCAGCAATCGCTGGTGCAACTGGGCCACGGCAAATATCAGCAACGCATCCAGGCCACCATTACCGGGCGCACGCCGCATATCGCGGTGGAACTGGCCAGCGACAAGGAAGAAACCAACAAGATCCTGGGCTCGCTTGGGCTGCCGGTGCCGCGCCAGCAACTGGTGGCGAGTCAGACCGACGCACTCAAGGCCGCGCGCCTACTTGCGGGGCCCGTGGTGCTCAAGCCCTACAACGGCAATCATGGCCGCGGCATCACCATCAACGTCACCGCAGACGACGATATTCGCGCTGGGTTCCAAGCGGCACAGGAGCATTCACAGTCGGTCATCGTGGAGACGTTCCAGGTCGGCGACGACCATCGTTTGCTGGTCGTCAACGGCGAGCTGATCGCGGCGACCAAGCGTACGCCGGGCCACGTGGTCGGCGACGGCAAATCGTCTGTGACCCAGCTGATTGAGGGAGTGAACAGCGACCCGCGCCGCGGCGTCGGTCATGAAAAGGTACTGACCCGGATCGAGCTGGACCGCGAAGCCAACATGATGCTGGAGCGCGTCGGTCACACGGCGGACTCAGTGCCCGTCGCGGGCGAGGTGGTGTATCTGCGCTCGACCGCGAACCTGTCCACCGGCGGCACCGCCACCGACGTCACCGACATCATCCATCCGGACAACCGCGACATGGCGGTGCGCGCCGTGCGCGCGATTGGACTGGACGTGGGCGGCGTGGATTTCATCACCCCGAACATCGCCGAGAGCTACAAGTCGATTGGCGGCGCGATCTGCGAAGTCAATGCGGCACCGGGCTTCCGCATGCACATTGCGCCCAGCGAAGGCACCCCGCGCGATGCCGCAGCGCCCGTCATCGAGATGTTGTTCCCGCCGGGTACGCCCGCGCGCGTGCCGATCGCCGCGGTAACCGGCACCAACGGCAAGACCACCACCGCGCGCATGCTCGCGCACGTCGCCAAGATGGCGGGATACACACCAGGACTGACCACGACGGATGGCGTCTATATCGACGGCCAGCGCACGGTGGAAGGCGACATGACCGGACCGATGTCCGCGCGCATGGTGCTAAGCGACCCACAAATCGACCTGGCCGTGCTGGAAACCGCACGTGGCGGCCTGCTGCGTTCCGGCATGGGCGTGACGGAAGTCAACGTCGGTGCAGTGATCAATGTTGCCTCCGATCACCTGGGACTGAAGGGCATCGACACGCTGGAACAGCTGGCCGAGATCAAGCGCATCGTGGTCGAAGTCGCGACCGATTGCGCCGTGCTCAACGCCGACGATCCGAACGTGCTGAAGATGTCGGCGTACACCGACGCCAGCGTGATCTGCTACGTGACCATGAATCCGTCGCACCCGCTGGTGCGCGAGCATATCCGTGCCGGCGGCCGTGCCTGCGCGCTGGAGCAGGGCGTCAACGGCCACATGATCACGCTGTACGACAAGGGCAGCCACATCCCGTTGATGTGGACGCATCTCATTCCGGCCACGATGGAAGGCCGCGCGCTGCACAACGTGCAGAACGCGATGATCGCCGCGGCCATGGCATTTTCGCTGGGCATGAAACTGGATGCGATCCGCCACGGCCTGCGCACCTTCGACACTACGTTCTTCCAGGCGCCCGGCCGGATGAACGTGTACAGCGAGCATCCGTTCAAGGTGGTGATGGATTACGGCCACAACGCGCACGCGGTCGGGATGATGGCGGAGCTTGCGCAACGACTCGATGTCAGCGGGCGCCGCATCGTGGTGCTGGCTGGCCCGGGTGATCGTCGCGACGAAGACCTGCGCGCGATTGCGGAAGCCGTTGCCGGAAAGTTCGACCATTACATCTGTCGTCGCGACGACGGCCTGCGTGGCCGCGATGGCGATGAGGTGCCGCTGATCATGGCCAAGGCGCTGCAGGCCGCGGGCGTGGATGAAGCCGCGATCAGCCGGATCCCGGACGAACAGCAGGCGGTGGATGCCGCGCTGAAGATGGGCAGCACGGGTGATCTGGTCCTGGTGTTCGCCGATGCGTTGACCCGCACCTGGAAGCAGATCATCCGCTTCAAGCCGGACGGCGACATGCCCAGTCCGGCGCCGCGCACGGAGATTCCGGAATTGACCACCACCATGGACGAACGCCTGGTCGCGGCCATGGAAGGCGTGGTTCGTGACGAACGTGGCTTGCGCTTCGAGCGCGAGGAAAGTGACTGAGCCCGGTGGACACGCCTTTCAGGGATTCGCGCCGGCTGACCGGCAACAACGTGTATTTCGATGGTCCTGGCGCCGCGCTTGAAGTTCCGTTCAAGCAAGCGTCGGGCATCGTCGTGGATGACGCCGCGTTGCAACGCTGGCGCACGAACATCGATCGTCTGCGCGATGCGTTGGGTTGGGCCGAGGGCGCGGTGGTCATGCGCATGCATCGCACCGGCGCATCACTCGCATTCGCCGCGCCGATCGACCAGCTGTATACCGCCGCTGAAGCCAACGAATGGGCGCTTTACGCGGCGCTCGGCGTTCGCGCGGGCGCTGCGCCGATCGATGACGAGAGCGAATCGCCGCGTCCCCACGTCGCGCATCTCGAAGAGCGGGAGTCGCTGCGTCAGTTACACGCACTCGCGCAAGCAGAAGCCAATCCGGCACTGATCGTATTGCTGGATGCGGCGCAGGCACTTGGCATCCCGGCACACGCGGACGACGACGAGCTGTCAATAGGCGAAGGCGCGCATGCGCGGAACTGGCCGGTGTCCGCTTTGCCTGCGATTGATGACGTTGCTTGGCCGGAGCTGCGTGCAATTCCGAAGGCCGTGGTCACGGGCTCGAACGGCAAGACTACCAGCGTGCGCTTGCTCGCCGCGATGTTGGGTGCACATGGATTGCGCAGCGGCTACAGCAGCACCGATGGCCTGATGGTGGATGGCGAGTGTATTGATGCTGGCGACTACTCCGGCCCGGTCGGTGCACGCACCGTGTTGCGCCATCCCAACGTGCAGGCAGCCGTGCTGGAAACCGCGCGCGGCGGCTTGCTAAGGCGCGGATTGGTGGCACGGGATGCGCGCGTGGCGCTGGTGACCAATGTCAGTGCGGATCACTTTGGCGAGTACGGCATCCACACCCTGGACGATATCGCCGCGGTGAAACTGACCGTCGCCAAGTCGCTCGCCGACGAGGGCGTGTTGGTCCTCAATGCCGATGACGCGGTGCTGATGCATAACGCAAACGCTTTGCGCGAAAAGCATCGCGTTGCCTGCTTCGCTATGGCGCTGGCAGACGCGAGGAAGGCATCTGATCGGCTGGCTTGCGGCGTCGAAGATGGATGCCTGCGGTTGGCGGATGGCGATGCGACCCATGATCTTGGTGACGTTTCGGAGATGCCGATAACCCTGCGCGGCAGTGCGGGCTACAACATCGCCAATATCGCAGGCGCTGCGCTCGCGGCCTACGTGCTGGGCATCACGCCTGTCGAAATCGCCGACGTGCTGGCCCGCTTCGGCAATGCCAGCAGCGATAACCCGGGTCGCCTGCAGCAATGGCGGTTCGGTGATGAGACCCATGCATTGCGCGTGTTGCTGGATTACGCACACAATCCCGATGGGTTGCGCGGCCTGCTGCAAGTCGCGCAGGGTCAACGCGGCAATGGCCGGCTGGGACTCATCCTCGGGCAAGCCGGCAATCGTGGCGACGAAGACATCCGTGCACTCGCCGATGTGGCGGCTGACGCGGGACCTGACCGGGTCTGGCTGAAGGATATCGGTGGCGATTACCTGCGCGGGCGTCCGCGCGGCGAGATCGCCGCGATTCTGTTCGCGGCGCTACGCTCTCGCGGTATGGCGGCAGAAGCCTTGCCGGTGTGCCTGGACGAAGCGGAGGCCTCGCGCGAAGCACTCGCCTGGGCACGCGCGGGCGACACGCTGGTGTTGCCAGTCCACGAACCCTCCGCGCGCGATGAGGTCGTGTCACTGCTCGAACGTTTGCGCAGCGACCGTTGGAAACCCGGCCAGCGCTTGCCGGAGCTGCCAGAACCATGAGGGCGCGCGGGTAGAATGGCGCTCCCCCGCCAGCACCAACACCCATGCATGACATCCTGAAGCGCATCGTCGCCCGCAAGGCCGAAGAAGTCGCCGAGCGCAGCGCGCGCTTGCCGCTGGTCGAGTTGCAGGCGCGCGTTGCCGATGCATCGCCCCCGCGCGGGTTCGCCGATGCCGTCATCGCGCGAATTGCCGCAGGCCAATCAGCC
>JBDSGA010000217.1:0-7657 GCA_039919235.1 Thermomonas sp.
TGGTCTTGAAGAACACCACGGCTGGCTGGCAGATCGTCCACATCCACTGGTCGTCGCGACCGAAGAAGGCCTCGTGAGGAGCATCCACATGATGTCAACACCGACCATGTTCGTTGCCATTGCATTGGCTGCGACCTCGATCAGCGCCTGCGCGCGAGCGCCCGACGCGTCAAGCGGGCAGGAAAACACCAGCGTTGCACCCACCGTCGCCACGACAGCGAGTTCGGCCGCGCCGAAAGGCGACGCGACCGCAAGTCTTTCTCTGCCATTGGTGGTCGTGCACAAGACCGCGAGCTGCGGGTGCTGCGGCCTTTGGGTCGAGCATATGCAACAGGCCGGGTTCCCTGTGGAAGTACGCAATCTCGATGATGTAACCCCGGTCAAGGAGCGCGTTGGTGTCCCGCTGGGCAAGGGCTCCTGCCATACGGCGGAAGTCGGTGGCTATTTCATCGAAGGCCATGTGCCGGCCGATGACGTCAAGCGCCTGCTCGCCGAAAAACCGGCGGCCAAGGGGCTCGTCTTACCCGGCATGCCGGCGGGATCACCGGGCATGGAAACCCCAGATGGCCGGGTGCAACCGTACGTCGTCGAACTGGTTGGCGAAGACGGCAATACCATGGCCTTCGCGCAACACGGTCAATGACATTCAGGCAGGTCGTCCATCCCTTCACTGACCGTCGAACTGAACCAGTGAAACGCGCCGACAACTGGATGAACCGTACCCACGACAAGCCGGCTAGAAGTCTTGACTCTTGACCATGGTCAAAGGTGCAGACTTGTCGCGACGCCCAGCCGCATACCCTGGAATGTCAATGACGTTCCGCGACGTCGACCATGACGTCACTGTCCGTCGCCCTGAGCCGGTGTACGGTATTTAACGCCACTCGGCTCTTCCCCTCCACGGAGTACTGCCATGAAATTGTTGCCTTCACTTCTCACCGTATCGCTGATGCTTGCCGCCGGCACAGTGCTCGCACATGAGCCGAAAACACCGCCGACCTCGCCCCAGGCCATGGACCACAGCAAGATGGACATTTCCCACATGACTGCGGCTGACCATGAAAAAATGGCCATGGCCCAGTTTGCAAAACTCGACACGAACAAAGACGGCATGCTCAGCAAGGCAGAATTCGCCAAGCTCCACGAGATGATGCGCATGCAACATGAGTCGATGGACCACGGCAAGATGGACCATTCGAAGATGGACATGCAGCACGACAAGATGGACCACAGCAAGATGGATATGGCCGGAATGAAATCCGCTGACCATCAGAAAATGGCGGCTGAAGAATTTGCCAAGCTCGACAAGAACAAGGATGGCAAGCTGAGCAAGGCCGAGATTCCGGCCCAGCATCCGATGTACGCGCATTTCGACATGCTGGATGACAACAAGGACGGCAGCGTCAGCAAGGACGAGTTCGCCCAGCATCACGGCATGTAAGCACTGCGGGCGCGGCAGGCCTTGCGCCTGCCGCACCGGTGCGATGAAACTCGTGCACCCGATCCCGGTGCACGTTCCAATCGCGTTCCTGACGCTGTCCGTGGCGGCTGACCTGATTGGATATTTCGCCGATGTGGCCTCGTTGCGCGATACCGGCGATCATCGGCCTGACACTCTGGCGCTGGCGCGAGCAGTCCGCAGGCGGGACAGTGCCGATGTCTGGCCGTGCTGACGGTCGCATTGGCGGCTTTCCAGGGTTACTCGGCGGGAAACAGGTGTACACCCATGGCGTTTTCGTCGCACAAGGGAAGCCAGTCGTGGAAGGAAGCGTGGACAGCGGGACGTCCGATCATCACGGTCACATTCATTGAATTAGCGCGCGAGATCGATGCTTCAGGCACCGCCTTGCCTGACGACGCGCCGTTGATCGCGGCCTATAGGAGTGCTCCATGCTAATCCGCCCGTTCGACGTGTTTGTCATTGCGTGGTTAGTGGTAGCCGTGTTGTCAGCCGTATACGTAGCCTGGGACCAATTCCGCGGCAATCCCGAACCGGCCGTCATGAAGTGGGGATTCGTGCTGGTCACCCTGTACATGGGGCCGATCGGACTGCTGTTGTACGTGATAGCCGACAAGGAGCCCAGTCCCGGCACCCACGAGGAATTCATCAAACCATTGTGGAAGCAGGGCGTTGGCTCGACCGTGCACTGCGTGGCAGGCGACGCGACGGGCATCATCGTCGCCGCGGTGGTGGTTGCACTGATCGGGCTGCCGATGTGGCAGGACCTGATCGTCGAATATATCGCCGGGTTCGTATTCGGCCTGCTGATCTTCCAGGCGCTGTTCATGCGCAAGATGATGGGCGGAACCTATCTGCAGAACGTGCGCCGCAGCTTCCTGCCTGAATTGATCTCGATGAACTGCATGATGGCCGGCATGGCGCCGGTCATGGTGGCGCTGATGATGGGCCGTGACATGCGTGCGATGTGGCCCGGCGAACCGCTGTTCTGGGTGGTGATGTCGCTGGGGATTGTCGCTGGCTTCGCGATCGCCTATCCGGTCAATGTGTGGATGGTGTCACGCGGCATGAAGCACGGTTTGATGACCGTTCGCGAGCCGATGGCTGGGCGCAGCGAACCCAGCCTGAAACCCATGCGCAAATCAGCAAAAATGAGCGTCAGCAAGACCAACGCCAAGCACGACACGAATGCAGATGTGCCGGCAATGTCCACTGATACCTCCATGAAAGACATGAAAGACATGAAAGACATGAAAGGCATGGAAGGCATGGAAGGCATGGAAGGCATGAACCATGGCGCCGGTGCGATGAAAATGCCAGCGTCGCCTGCAACCATGCGCAGCGGTTCCGGTAAACAGGCTGCGGGCCATGGGGGGCACGGTAAAGCCGCAGGTGCAGGCGGCGCGGAGGCCATGAAGGCCAACGTTACGCGCCCGCAACTGGTCGCAGTGGCGATGTTCACGGCGCTCATGCTAGTGCTCGGCATGACGTTTCCGGCGTCCTTCTA
This sequence comes from Thermomonas sp., assembly GCA_039919235.1. Lineage (GTDB taxonomy): Bacteria > Pseudomonadota > Gammaproteobacteria > Xanthomonadales > Xanthomonadaceae > Thermomonas. The sequence continues at coordinate 2,967 of JBDSGA010000217.1, forward strand.
CAATCTCACCCTAAGCGCTGACCAGGTCGGCGGCGCGATCATGCCGCCGGGCATGATCATGGACAACGACACGCCTGCCGAGGCGATGCTCGACATGGCCGCGGTCGATCCGCGCGATGTCACCAAGACTGTCGGACTGGAAACACGCGGCGCGCGTGAGTTAGCACCGCGCATCGAAAATGGCGTCAAGATCTTCGACCTGGAAACATCGGTGATCCGCTGGCAGATCCTGCCGAAGACCTGGGTGAATGCCTACGCGTTCAACGGCCAGGTTCCAGGGCCGACGTTGCGCTTCAAGCAGGGCGACCGCGTCCGCATCAACGTTACCAACCATCTGCCGGAATCCACCACGGTCCATTGGCATGGCTTGATCTTGCCCAATGTCATGGATGGCCCGGCGAACGTGACCCAGGACCCGATCAAGAATGGAGGTACCTATCGCTACGAATTCACCGCGGTTCAGTCGGGTACCTATTTCTATCACTCGCACGACCACGTTGATCGTCAGCAGGGGCTGGGCTTGTACGGTGCATTATTGATCGAGCCTGCCGTGGCCGATCCGTCACTGGCCGCGGACCACGAGTACACCCTGCAACTGCAGGAGTGGCTCATGCGCGAGGGCCTGACCTATCCCGCGATGCCGATGGAAGGCGGCATGCCGAACTACTTCACGATCAATGGCCGCGCGTATCCATCGACCGACACAATCCATATGAAGGTGGGCGAGACCGTCAAGGTGCGCTTCGTCGGCTCCAACAGCGGTTTCATCCACCCGATGCATATCCACGGTGGCCCGTTCCAGGTGGTAGCGCGCGACGGCGAGACGCTCGCACCCGCGCAGCGCTTCCTGGCCGATACGATCAATATTGGTCCAGGCCAGCGCTACGACGTGATCTGGAAGGCGCTCAAACCTGGCAAGTGGATGATCCATTGCCACATCTCCCACCACACCACCAACAACAACGCCGAGACCGATGGCGGCGGCGGGTTGATGATGCATATCGAGGTCGCAGGCGATCCACGCAGCTGACCTCACCGCATCAGCAGGCAGTCCAGCGCGTCCAGACCAATATGGATCAGCAAACCAAGCCCTAGCAGCCTTGTCCGCCGCCACAAGCCAAGGAATCCATACACGAAGATTGCCGGCAGCGCGTGCAGCGGATGGAAGCCAATACTGCAACGAGCGGGTGCATAGATCGGATCAGCAAGTAAATGATCCAGGTCGATCAACCATCCCGCCAGCAACCACAGCCACGCCCGTAACCAATGATCGCGATACCAGATTGCCGCAACCATGCCAGGAACTGCGATGTGCAGTGCTAGATGCAGGAGCGAACGGAAGTCCAGCTCGATGAATGAAAAAAACATGGGTCAACAAGCTCGAGGATAACAGCGTCACAGCAGAGTGAGTTTGAACGTGCGGTTACGCGGCGCGCGCGTGATCTTCTCGTTGCACCTCATGTAAGTTGGCGCCGGACAAACCAGATCATCAGCGGTGGCAATAGAATCCACTGGAGTAGCGGAAGAATCCCGGTTCCCAGCACCGGTAGTGTGGGCATCAATGACGTGTAGGTCCATCGCTGCAAGGGACCGGTGGCCAGAGCTTCGAGAATGATCGTGATGACCAACCCCACGGCTACAAAGGCCCCAACCTGAGAAGCGCCTGGATCAAGGATCCACGATCGTGATCGCGCGGCCGCTGCCACGCACCAGAACGCGACAAGGGATATGGCGGCATCTCCAGAAGTTGCCCCAGTGCAAGCCACGACGCCGACCCAGTGCGGATCGCTCGCCGCTGCCGCAAAGAAGGGTATTTGCCACATCTCCCAGACGAAATTGAGAAGAAAGGAAAAAATTGCCACATTGAGCTCAGGTATGCCCCCGATTCCAGACTGTGCTTGCATGAATTTCGGACGCTCCCCGCGATATCTAACACTGCGCTAAAAGGACCAGCGAAGCGGGCTCAGCTGGAACGCGTTGGCTGGTTGAGTTTAGCCCGGCCAGGACGCTAGAGCTGCTAGCGAAGTGCGTCTGACAGTAACTATGACGGTAACAGCCTGACGCACCGTCTCCAGTTTCACGCACCTAGACGCCTGTAGACACGTGTTAGCTAGAGCCCATCGCAAACCAACCAACGCGCCGCGCAAGCGGTCTTTTCGTTCTTGACGGGTTGACCACCGCATCCCATGTAGCCGTTATCCTTTGTCCATGAGGATCGCTCCGATTACCATGCATGACGCACCGACCGGCTTCCGCTGGCGCTTTGGCCATGTGCTTGCCGTCGTGACCTTGCTGGTGTCGGCGGCGGTGGTGTTATTGGCGTGGAACAATGCGCGGGCACGCGAGCTGCGGCTAGCTGAGTCTCAATTCCATGCGACTGTCGGCAAGCTTGCATCGCTGGTCCAGTTGCGGATGATCAGCTACGGGTTGACCCAGCGCGGTGGCGCGTCGCTGTTCGCCGCCGTGACATGGCCGTCGGCCCAACAGTGGCGGAGCTATACCGATGGCTTGGCACTGCAGGAACACTTTCCGGCATTGATCGGGCTAGGATTCGCTGCATACGCGGACCCGTCAAAACTGATGCGCATGCAGCTCCAGATCCGGGAGACGGGTGGTGGCCTGCTGGATGTTCGCCCGCATGGGATCCGGCCGTACTACGGACCAATCATCTACCTGGAACCCAGCACACCGGAAAATCAGGCTGCGGTCGGATATGACATGTATTCCAATCAGGTGCGCCAGCGCGCGATGCAAACCGCGATGGAGTCCGGGCAGAGTCAGTTGAGCGGTGCGGTTCGGTTGGTCCAGGACAATGGCACACAGACTGTCGGGATGTTGTTGTATACGCCGGTGTATGCGGACGCATCGATGCCTGCAACACCTTCCCAGCGACGGGCGTCGATCATTGGCTGGGTGTTCTCGCCATTCCCTGTTGCGCCGATGCTGGAGACCGCCATTGCGCCAGCAAAGACCGTCGAACACATGCGGGTCGTCGACATCTCCGATCCACAGCAAGTCGTCCTCTATGCGGACCCGGCCATCGGCAAGGTCAACACCTTCACCCATAGCCTGTCGTTGACCCTGCATGGGCGACGCTGGCGTTTCGACTTCTTTTCTGGTCCGCAGAACGTTGCAGCCCCGCGGTTGGCATCGCTGAACATCATGCTGATCGCGGGTGGCGTGGTCTCACTGCTGCTGTTCGGGTTGATGTGGACATTGGCATCGATCCAAAGCCGCGCCGAGCGCATCGCGACGGACATGACCGAATCCTTCCGCCGCAGCGAGCAACGCTTCCGCAGCGCGATGCAGTATTCGGCGATTGGCAAGGCGTTGCTGGACACCGCTGGCAACATCGCCGAAACCAATCCGGCCTTCGAATCGATACTCGGGCGCAGCCAGGCCGAAATGCTGGGAAGTCCGCTGGCATCCTTGTTGGATCCTGATGAAGGTTCCAGACTCACGGCGCAGATGGCTGCCGTACCGGATGAAGTGGGGCAGGTGATCCGGACGACGCGCACGCTGCGCCGACGCGATGGCGAATTGCGTCATGTGCAACTGACCATCGCGCCGGTACCCGGTGACCCAGACCGGGATATCGCCCGCTTGGTGCAAATGGAAGACGTGAGCGAGCGTGTGCGCGCCGAGGCTGCGGTCAAGTCGCTGAATCGCACCCTTGAGTCACGCGTCGCGGCGCGTACACGCGAATTGTGCGAAGCCAACCGGGAACTGGAAACGTTCGCGTATAGCGTCTCACATGACCTGCGTGCGCCGTTGCGCGCGATCGAGGGCTTTAGCCGCATCCTTGGCGAGCGTTATTCAGCCGCGATGGACGAAACCGGCCGCGACTACCTCGCGCGCGTGCGCAAGGCGACTGAACGCATGGCCGATTTGATTGATGCGCTGCTCAGGCTGTCGCGGATCAGCCGGAGCGGGCTGACGGTTGGCGACGTGGACCTTAGCGAGCTTGCCGGTGAGGTGGCTGCAAATCTTGCAGATGGTGATGCAGGGCGGGACATCGACATCCAGATCAAACCCGGCATGCATGCGCAGGGGGATCGCGCATTGCTGCTGACGTTGCTCGACAACCTGATGGGCAACGCCTGGAAATTCACCCGCGGCACGCCCGACGCCCTCATTGAAGTTGGCAGCGAGCCCGATGGAACCGGATCTTCGCGCTGGTTCGTGCGTGACAACGGGGCCGGCTTCGACCCGAGCTATGCGAACAAATTATTCCGCCCGTTCCAGCGCCTGCACAGCCAGGACGCGTTCCCCGGGCATGGCATCGGCCTGGCCTCGGTCAAGCGCATCATCGAACGCCATGGCGGGGAGATCAGCGCGGAAGGTGTGGTCGGGCAGGGCGCCACGTTCCGCTTCACCCTTGGCGAACCATTACCGCGCGAACCAGATGCGGTTGATTGAACGGATGCGGCATAGGATGTAAGGAGGGCGGTTGGTTCAGGCGTTCTTGTTGTGATGGCGCAAGGTCCGTTGCTTCTCGCGGTTCCAGTCGCGCTCCTTGCTGGCATCGCGCTTGTCGTGGCCTTGCTTGCCCTTGGCGAGCGCAAGTTCCGCCTTGACCTTGTTGCCCTTCCAGTAGAGCGCGGTCAGCACGACCGTATAGCCATCGCGTTGCACACGCCCCATGAGGACGTCGATCTCGCGACGGTGCAACAGTAATTTCCGGGTGCGCC